>LVBO01000047.1 GCA_001604435.1 Synergistales bacterium Syner_01 | reverse complement strand
GGTCGAAGAGCGCCTCTCCCCTCTCGGCTTCGAGGTGGGAACGCCCCGCGAGTCGGAGCGGAGAGGAGGCCACGTCGCCGTGGAACACGCGGAGGGGTGGCGCATCTGCTGCGCACTCAAGAAGAAAGGGATCATCCCCGACTTCCGCCCTCCTCGCGTGATCCGGCTGGCGCCCGTGGCGCTGTACAACACGTTCGAGGACGTGGAACGCACCGTGGCCGCGCTGGAGACGATCGTGAAGGGGCGCGAGTACGAGGCCTTCTCCGCGGAGCGCGAGGCGGTTTCGTAGAGTATAGAAGCTGCGATAGCGAAAGAAGAACGAAGGGGCCGTATTCCGGGCCCCTTCGTTTTATTTCCCCTCTCTGATTGTTCTTCCGACCGAGAACGCTCTCGCAACAGGTTCGTCCCGCAGCCCGTAGTACATCCCAAACTGCGGCGCGAAGACGAGGGGGCGCACTTTCAGCGGGTCGGGCTGTCCTCTCTCGTCGAGGTGCTCCTCAAACGCCCAGGTTTTGACGACCTTGCCGACAAAAAGGACATGCGAGCCAAGATCGGCGGTGTGAACCACCTCGCACTCGAAGGAGATGGGGAACTCCTCCACCAGCGGCGCGTCCGCGATATCTCCGCGCCGAGGGGTGAGCCCGGTAGCCGCGAACTTGTCGCCGTCGCGCCCCGAAAAAATGCCGAAGTAGTCGGCCTCGGCGGCCTGCGCCTCGGAAGGAATGTTTACGGTGAACGCCTTCCGCGCCTTGATGCCGCCGAAGCTGTAGCGCGCCTTCTGTACCGCGACGGAGATGCAGGGAGGCTCCGAGCAGCATACGCCGCCCCACGCCGCGATCATGCCGCCGGGTTTTCCTTCCTCGTCGTACACGCCGACGAGAAACGCGGGCGCGGGGTACACGGGAAGAGATTTGTTGACAGCTATCTTCATGAGATCAGCTCCTTTACAAAGAGTGCGCACTTTGCTGCGTGCATTCTCCGTATTGTAACGCACATCGCGAAGAATTTCCCGGAGAGGCTTCTCGGAAAAAGAAAGAAATATATTTTCTCACTATGAAAAAACAAGATCTAGATTCATTTCCGTTGTTATTTCTTCTTATTCACCTCTATCTTCCTGTTTTCGAGATTGTCTGACCAATGCTGACGTATATAATAAGACCAAAGGTCAGCATAGATCAAAATCAATTCAGATCAAGCGGAGGTGTTTCAAATGACGCGGAGATTTCTGGCCATCAGGCCGAACGACAGCAGTATGCCCCTGAATGTTTTTCCTTCGGTCGACAGAATGATGCGTGACATGATGCGGGTGTTCGGCGATTTCACATCCGACGTGGGGTATCCCGCGGACGCGGAGAAGATGCTTGCAATTCCCCGGGGCGACTTTTACAGGAAAGACGGGAAGGTTTTCGCCGAGTTCGAGATACCGGGCATCGATCCTTCCAAGGTAGAGCTGAACGTCTACGAGGACAGGCTCGAGCTTCGGGCGGAGAAATCCGACGAGAAAACTGTGGAGCAGAATAACGTCCTGCGCTCGGAGCGCTATTTCGGCACGGTGTCGCGCTCCATTCAGTTCCCGGTCGAGGTCGATCCGGACAGCGCGAAGGCGAGCTTCAAGAACGGCGTGTTGACAGTCGAGGTCGCGGAGCGGGTGCAGAGCGAGAGAATGAAGAAGGTCGAGATCGAGGCGTAAGAGAGCGTCTGTTTCACGAAAAGCAGGAACGATCACTCGAACGGGCGGAGTCTTGGAGGAAGTATCCTCAGGGCTCCGCCCTCTTTTTTCGGTTCCAGGCGAAGTGCAGCAACGCGCCTCCGATGAGGCCGAGCACACCGGTGACGGAAAGCGTCTTTCCGAGGCCGAAGATCTGCCCGCCGTACCCCAGGAAGAAGGGGGAGAGAATGAACCCGAGGTCGATGGCGAAAAGGCAGAGCGAAATTCCTTTCGGGCGCAGGCGCTCGGGAAAGAGGTCGGGCATCAACGCGAGCACTATGGGGAAGCACATCCCCATGACGACGCCGTAGAACAACCCTCCGGCGACGTACCAGCCGCGCTCCGGTGCGAAGGGGAGGAAGGCCAATATAAAACCCATCGCGGCGATGATGCTTCCGATCACCCGTCTGCGATCAATTCGGTCCATAATACGGAAGGCCACGAGGCGCAAGGCGATCGCGGTCAGAGCATTCGGAACGATGAAGACGCTCGGGGAGTATCCTCTCATAGCGAGGAAGGCCGGAAGGTACTGGAGCGTGGAGGCGTTGACGAAGGCAAAGAGAAACATGGTGGCGAGCACCGACCGGAATCCGGGGAGCGAGGGGAGTTCGCTCCACCTCCCCCACTCTTTCGGTTCCTCTTGCGAACTCTTCGCTCGTCGAAGCGGGGGAAGCGGCGCGGCCACCATGACGATGGCGGCTTCGACCGCCGCGGCGAGCAGAAAGTAGGCCGTGAGCATGCGAGAGGAGGCGAACCAGTCCGCCAGAGGGAAAAGGGTGACCTGAGGAAGGACGTAGGCCACGGCGATCCATGCGTACGCGCTCCCTCTCCGTGCTGCGGGGATACTGAGCCCTTGGTACGAGGAGATGGCGACCATGGAGATCCCCCAGAAGACGCCGCCTGTTCCCCGGAGGAAGAGAAGCAGCAGAGGGTGTTCCGTGAAGGCGAGCGGCATTGTGAAGACGGCGACGAGCCCGGAGGTCCAGAGCAGCGTGGTGCGGATACCGAGCCGCTCCGTCGCCCGCGCCCCCAGAGGCCTGCCCAGCGTCGAGCAGAGGTTGAACACGCTCATCAGCCATCCTGTGAGACCGAGAGAAAACCCCTGGTCGCGGAGCACGGATGGATAGAGCATGAAGACGGCAAGAAACGCCTGTGTGAGAAAGATCACCGCCATGGAGATCCAGAACGATTTTCCGTAGGACGAGCGTTCAGTGGACACGTTTTTCCTCCTTAGTCTCTGTATTGTGCACGCAGAGAGAGATACTCCTCTTGTACGTAATTCGTTATTATAGCAGTCGATTTACTCTCGCCGGATCCGCCGTTCCGAACTGTGCCCGCTTCCTCTTTTTTTCAGGTTCGTTGACAATTCGGAAGGTAGACGATACCATCTTGCATATCGGATACTATATCGGATTTTTCTCGGAAGAAAGGGGCGATTTCCATGAAGGTCCCCACCATGGTGGAAGTGATTCAGGCGGAGTTGAAGAAGCGCGTCCTCGACGGCGAGTTCGTCCCGGGCGACAGACTCAACGTGGACGAGCTCGCGCGCGTTCTGAACGTGAGCAAGACACCGATCCGCGAGGCGCTCGGTCGTCTGGCCCGGGAGGGGATCGTCCAATCGAAGCCCCGGATAGGGTGGCGCGTCTCGCTCCTCTCCATGGAGGAGTTTTTTCAGTATCAGGAGACGCAGCATATGATCAAGATGTACCTCGCGGAACAGCTCTCCCCCTACCTCGACAAGATCGACATTCCGAAGCTGGAGAAGATGAACGGCAACATGCGCCATTTCGTCGAGACGGGACAGTTCGAGCGGATGCTGGAGGAAAACGACCGCTTCCACATGGAGGTCTTCGGCGTCTACCCGAACAAGGTGCTCCTGGAATACCTCGAAGAGGTGAACAACATGATACGTCTTCAGCGCATCCACATGATGGAGCAGCAACTCCTCTCTCCGGAGAGCCCCTTGCTTCAGGACGCGCCGAA
>LVBO01000474.1 GCA_001604435.1 Synergistales bacterium Syner_01 | reverse complement strand
CATAAAAAGCACCTTCCTTATAAAGTTTAATATTTTAATAGATGATTATATTCAGAATGTCGACGTCAGCTTGTAGATGCCGAACTCCATGTGCTTCAGCGCTTCGGCCTTGGTGAGTTTTCCGTTGCAGACCTGAAGGATCTCCGCGAAGACGCGCTCCCCAACCTCGGGGATGGACTCGACGCCGTCGATGATCGCCCCCGCGTTGATGTCGATGTTCTCCTCCATCATGACGTAGGTCTTGGGATTGCCCGTGATCTTGATCACCGGGGCAAGCGGGAAGCCGGTCGGCGAACCGCGCCCCGTGGTGAAAATCACTATCTGGGAACCTCCTGCGACCATGCCGGTGATGGATTCGATATCCTGTCCCGGCGTGTCCATGACGTAGAGGCCCTTTCCCGGCGCTCTCTCGCCATAATCAAGAACGCCTTCGAGAGGGCTAGTACCCCCCTTGTAAATACAGCCGAGCGATTTCTCTTCGATGGTGGTGAGCCCTCCCTGGATATTGCCGGGCGTGGGCTGGCTCCCCCGCATGTCGACGCCCATCGCGTTGGCCTTCGCCTCGCAGGCGCGGACGATCTCGAAGAGCTTGTCCGCCACCTCCTTCGATACGGCTCTTCGTGCGAGTACGTGTTCCGCGCCGATGAGCTCGGTCGTCTCCGAGAGAATGGACGTCCCGCCGAGACCGATCAGCTTGTCGGACACGTACCCGTGCACCGGGTTCGCCGCAAGGCCCGATGTCGTGTCCGAACCACCGCATTCAAGAGCAAGCACGAGGTTCGAAAGGTCCACCTCCTCACGCGTCATCATCGCGACTTCCTGGCTGATCGCGCGGGCTATCCTGAGCCCCTGCTCCTGCGCCTTGAGCGTGCCGCCGCACTTCTGGATGACCAGTGACTCCACCCGCTTGCCGGATTTCGCGATCTCTTCGTGAAGACGTTCCGCCTGCACGCTTTCGCACCCTAGGCCGATCACCAGCACCGCCGCGACGTTCGGGTTCGTCCCCAGGCCTGCGAGCGTTCTTGCGGTGATCTCAAGATCGGGGCCTATCTGTGCGCACCCGTGCTGGTTGGGAAGCGAGATCGCTCCCTCCACCTGCTCCGCTATTCGGGCCGCGACCGTCGAGGCGCACACCGACGCCGGGATAACGGCGATGTGGTTCCGTATGCCCACACGTCCGTCGGGACGGACATACCCTCTGAACTTCATAATGCGGCGCCCCCTTTCGCGGATGTCTTTCCCGAGGAGAGATCTCCCCGTCCGCGGAGGCTTTCGAGATTATGCACATGGACGTGCGCCCCGGCCGCTATAGGCACGGTCGCTCGGCCGATCACCTCGCCGTATTTCAGCACGTCGCCTCCCTCGGGGATAGCGACGAGCGCAAACTTGTGGCCGAAGGGGATGGCATCGACCACTTTCATCGTCTCCATGCATCCGTTGAGCTCGAAGGCAACCTCGTCCCCGGCGCACAGATCCATCAGCGCGGTAGCGACGCTGTCCTCGCCGTTCGTCATGAGCGCTCCTCTTTTCAAAGCTCTCCCCCCTCTCCGATCAAAATACGAACAACACAGCTCTCCTCAGGAAGAGAGCGCATCGACGATGACCGCCACTCCGTCCGGGATGACGGTGATCGATGCGTCCGGTTTTCCAAGAATGCGCTCCGCCATCGCCAGAGCCTCATCGAGAGACGGCGCCCATTGCATGTTGAGATGCTCCACCATCTCCTTCGGCGCGGACGTCACCATGATCACGGTGAAGTCCATCAGCACCCTGGCGAATATCTGGATCTGCCACTGATCGGGCTCGGTCTGGTCGCGCCCCCTCGCCATGATCATATTCATGATCCCCTTCGGGGTCGGGATAGTCTCGAACGTCCGGTAGAAGGCCTCGCCGCCGTGACCGTCGCTGCATTCGGCCGCGACGATGATGACGCCGCCCTTGGTACAGGAGGCCTCTCCGGCGGTCATACTCTTCACCGCCTGGTAGAGGTTCTGGTCGAGAGGATACCCGGCGTTGCTCGTGACGACAATATCGGCGGGGACGGCCTTGACCCGCCCGTACTTGCCGACGAACTCGCATCCCTTTTCGTGCGCCGCTTCCATATCGCCGCTGAAAGCCGCCACGATATGCTTCTCCGAATCGATGACGACGTTGCAGACGAAGGCCAGCCCGACCTTTCGGGCGGCGAACACCATGTCGATATGGATCGGATTGCCTTCAAGGATGCCGGTTCTGGCGCGGTCATGGGCGATGAACTCCGCGCAGTGGTTCGCCATGACCGTCGTGTAGCTCGCCACACCGGGAAGCACGCTCTTTCGTCCTCCGGAAAACCCCGCGAAGAAGTGCGGCTCGATGAACCCCTCCGCCACAAGCAGATCGGCCTCGACAGCCAACTTGTTAAGTATCAGATCTCCGCCCGACGGCAGAGTTCCAACATGGACAAGGCTGGAAGCGTCGTGACTATCGTGGACGACGATCCGTTCGTTCTTCACTATCTCGGGACCGTACTTCTTCAGAAGCTCTTCGGGAGTGCTGGCCCGGTGGCCTCCGGTCGAGACCAGGATGGTGATGTCCGCGCCGGGGTTCCCCGCCCGCGCTTCTTCGAGGAGCAGAGGCATGATGACTGCGCTCGGAACGGGGCGGGTATGATCGCTGGAGAGGATGACGATCTTCTTCTTCCCCTTCGCGAGTTCCCGCAGAGCGGGCGAGCCGATGGGGGCGTCGAGCGATTTTTTGACGATCTCACGCTCGGGCGCCTCGGCCTTCAGTTCGTGAAGGCTCGAAACGAGGACGGCTTGCAGACGGTTGTCCGGAATGTCGCAGGAAAGAGTCGACGTTCCGTAAGGAATGGATATTATCATAATATTCCGCCTCCTTAGGCAATAGTCTTTTGGACTGCCGCATGAGAATTTATAAAAACCACTGTGATAGTATCACGGGAAAGCAACGAGGAGTCAAGAGACAATGTATACTTAAATTCGCAGGTTCGTTTTCCGAAGTAAATTTTTGGTATCGCGAATGGGTGGACAAGAAAAGTTTTCCCCCTCCGCGATGTTTTTCAGATATTTCACTCCGCAACTCGACGTTTTTCCGAATTGTGAATAAGCAAACATAAGCGCGGAGCCAGAGTAGCCGCACTTATCCACAACTACGAGGCGGTTCGCGGGCGCGTATCAGCTCCCCGGTTCCGACAGCGGCTCCGGTTTCGCAAGCGCTCCGGCCAGGAGCTTCCCTCCGCGGTCTCCCACATCATTCAGCTTCGTCCACGGCGAAGGCGAAGGCGCTTCTGCCATGTTTCTTCGTGCGGTACATTGCGAGGTCGGCTCTCTTCAAGAGCGTCTCGATATCGGGGCCGTCGTCGGGGAAAACGCTGATTCCCACGGATATTTGGAGACGAACCGAACCGGAATCGATTGGAAAGGGAGTGTCGAAGAACTCTAAAAGACGCTCCGTAATGCGCTCCACTTCGGAACGGTCCCCCGCCTCGGGGAGAATGACCGTGAACTCGTCCCCGCCCAGGCGGCAGATGGTGTCCATCTCCCGGAAGACCTTTCTCAGGCGCTCCGCGGCTTCTTTCAGCAGTTCGTCGCCGACGTCGTGGCCGTATGTGTCGTTGACGGTCTTGAAATTGTCCAGATCGATGAAGAGCAACGAGACCTTTCTCTTTTTTCGACGGGCATGCGCGATCGCCTGCGACAATCTGTCATAGAAAAGGTAGCGGTTGGGCAGCCCGGTCAGATAGTCGTGCGTCGCCTGGAAGCGAATTTGGTCCTCCAGCTCCCGCCGTTCGGTAACGTCCGAATGCGTGCCGGCTATCCGGAGCGGCTTTCGCACGTCGTCCCGGAGGACGACGCGGGCGCGCTCCAGAATCCACCGGGGCGTCCCGTCGGGGCCCGGCACGCGGTATTCGACCCTGTACCCCTGCGTATCCCCGGAGAGGCACTTCTTCTTCTTGTACCGCACCTTCTCCACGTCGTCGGGGTGAATGATCCGCTCCCACCCCTCCATCCAGCGCATCTCGGGCGGACACGCGGAGGAGTCGGCGGAGCATCCGAGAATCTCCATGGAAAGCGGCGAAAGATCAATTTGTCCCGACGCGACGTCCCACATCCATATCCCTTCGCCGACGCCCTCAAGGGCATGCTTGAGCATACTCTCGCTTGAACGGAGCTCTTCCTCGGCACGCATCCGTTCGGCAATCTCCATTTTCATTTCGTCGTTCGCCTGCGCAAGCTCTCTGGTCCGCGTCTCCACCCGTTCCTCCAGGACCACGTGGTATCGCTCAAGCTCGTTCCGCGATTCCTCCAGCTGAATCATCTTCGAAGAAAGCTCCATATTGAGCTTGCGGAGATTCCGGTACAGTTCGAAGCTCTCCAGCGCCCCCGCGCTTGCGGTCAGGGCGACGGAGAGAAGCGAGAGCGCATAGTCGGAGATGTCCTCCCACCCCTTGTCCATGACCCCTACCAGCATCCCCCGTGTCCTGGAGATGGTGGAGAGCACGTGCAGCAACAACGGAGCGTGTTTTTCCCGGAATTCGGTGAGCACAGGTTTCCGTCTCTTGATCGCCCAGACGAACGTTCTGTCCTCGATAAGGGAGGCGACACGCTTCTCCAGCTCGGGAAGAGCGTCCGGAGGCGAGCAGTACGCAGGATAAAAAGACGAGTCGTCTCCGACGAGATACACCACGGCGGCTTGCAGGGGGATGAGCCCCCGCACTCGTTTCACCGTCTCCTGGAGAATGGGCAGCGGGTCTTCGAGCTTGTTCATGCTGGTGTCGAAGTGTCCCAACGAAGAAGCGGCATCGAGCGCCTCGATGCCGAAGGCTTTCTCCTGCCGGAGGTACGCGTTTTGCTCCTCCAGTCGGCGGAGGCGTTCCTCCAA
Source organism: Synergistales bacterium Syner_01 (assembly GCA_001604435.1). GTDB lineage: Bacteria > Synergistota > Synergistia > Synergistales > Aminobacteriaceae > JAAYLU01. The sequence goes on along the minus strand of LVBO01000474.1, from coordinate 2,208 downwards.
AAAAGAGAGACGATTGCGGCGGAGCATTCTATGTCCCTCCGTTTCCGAGAAACGCGTTCGTGATATCCTCTATTTGGCGGCTTCCCTGAAGGATAACCGGCTGGAAGACAGCCGGGGACAGCCCCGTCTCCGTCCATATCTCCGGAGAGATGTCGGGCATCACGACCGACCCGCTCCCGCCGAAGCCTGTCGCCATGGCGAGCGCATCCGCAGACGCCAGAAGCGCAGGATCGAGAGGAGAGGAAGAGGAAAGCGGAGAGTGATGGAACCTTACGGCATTCTCAAGAGGCGAAGGAATTTCCCACTCTCGCAGCAGCAACGCCCCGAGATAGGCGTGGTCGAAACCGAGTATCTCCCGTTCGGCTTCGCTGAGGGGGATTTTCTTCGCAAGAGCCAGCTCGATGGCGTTTCGCGCCGAAAGCGGCACCTGGCGGAAGAGCACGAGCTTTCCCAGGTCGTGTAGAAGCCCGGATACGAAGAGCCGTTCCTCCGAAACGCCGATCTTCTCCGAGGCCATCAGGCGGGCGTAGACGCCGCAGGCCACGGAGTGCCTCCAAAAGCTCTTCATGTCCACGTATTCCGAGGGAATATCGTTGAAATACTGGACTGCCGCAACCCCGAGCGCCAATGTCGAAAGCTCGCGCGTTCCGATGATCGCGACGGCCCGCGTAACGGTCTCTATTTTGGAAGGAAACCCGTAGAACGCGCTGTTGACAAGACGGAGCAGGCGCGAGAGCAGGCTGGTATCTTTCCCGACGGCCTCCGCGATATGGGAGGCGGAGCTGCGGGTCGAATTGATGACCTCCATGATCCGGTAGTACACATCGGGGAGAGAGGCCAGTTGAAGCTCTCTGGAAACGAGATCCGCGGCCGTAACGGACAGGTTGGGAACAGCCGATGACATCCGCCGAGGGGCGCTGCGGGGCTGCTGTGCCGACGCTCCACGCTTCGAACGGTCGCGCATCAGGACGGTGGTCGTCCGTTCCATAGCGACGGAATAGAACTCCTTCATCGGGGAAGACGACGGAATGGCAGGAAAGAGCGTCTCCAGCGAGCGTACGGCCTCCTGCAAAACATCGACAGGGATCGAAGCCGCGACCTCCTTCAGGGGCTCCGCAGAAAGATTCCCCTCGACGGACGCCTCCACAACGCCCCAAACCTTCATCGTCTGAATATGCTTTTCCGTAAGCACAATACCTCTTGGAAGAAGAAACCGGCCGTTGAAAGCCATCAGATTCTTCTCCAGTATCATGCCCGGTTGCAACTGATCGACATGAAGCAGACTCATGAGAACCGACTCCCTCTTTCCCCTTTGCATAACTGAATACGCTGCTCTTGATTGTAACACGAAGAGAGCGGAAAACAGAGAGGGTATATTCCCTCTTTTCATCGCATATCGATCAATGACGCGCATCTCTCCAAGGCCTCCTCCCCGGAGGAGAATCCCCTGAGAAGGTGTTCGGTCCGCAAAGTCCTCAACAGTCGCCCCACCTCCGGACCGGAGGTGAGTAAAAATCGCTCCATCACTTCATCTCCCGAAGGAATGCATTCCGCCTCCGTCCGGAGGCGGGCGGCAAGGCGGCGAAAACGATCCCTGCAGAGGGCTTCCCGGCGGCGGGGAACATGTACCCCGCCGAGCGCGCCGAAAATCGCAAAAAGCGACTCCCGGAAAGATTCTCCTCGTGCAAGCAGCAGATCGGCCATCTCCACCCGAGAGATGTTCGCAACGGGAGCTGCCCGCCTGCACACAAGGTCCGCGCTTCCCGAGCGTACATCTTTCGGCCAGCGCCATCCTCCCAGGATTTCGCGGACCGACGAAGCGCCTTCGAGATCGGGGTAGGCGAGATTCCGCCGGAAAGAGGCGAGAAGCGCCGTCCGCCGAAGAAGCGTTTCTTTCCGGTCGTCAAGTCGATTCAGGGATTGGAGCAGAAGCCCGAGGCCTCCGCGCCCTCGACCGAACAGCGGGCGAAGAATATGGAGCGTGCGACTTGCCGCCAGACCGCGTAAAAAAAGACGCGGATCGCCTTCGATCCCGAGACGCACTTCTCGTCCTATTCGTTCGGGGGCGCACGCGTTCAACTGCGGCGCCGCCGAACGCACGCCGGAGAACGCCTCTTCGGCCACGGAGAAAGCGGGGAGCGTCGCCGCGAAACGAGGCAATCGAAGGGCTCTGAGCGGATCTTCCCGGAGCCTGTCCGCCGAGCTTCC
>LVBO01000473.1 GCA_001604435.1 Synergistales bacterium Syner_01 | reverse complement strand
GGCGCCGTCGTCTGCCCGCAACGGAGCGTCGGACGAAGCCGCTTCCCCGGAAAACCCGGTTGCGAAAGAGTGAAGCGCGACCCGCTTTCTTTCGGGAGCGGATTCGCCTCTTTCTGAAAAGAACCGCCGCGTGGTATAGTAATATCGTTCGCTCGGCCTCTCCCGGAACGACCTGAAAAGGCGGCGGATGGAAGTCTTTCCCAAGGTCTTTATTTTTCTGAAAGGGGTTTTCTTATGGCGATGTTGGCGCTGGCCGCAATGCTCACACTGAGCGATGTCGAGCTGTACTACGAGGTGTACGGCGACGGGCCGCCCCTGTTGTTGATCGCCGGGATGGCGTCGGACTCGCAGAGTTGGGGCTCTTCGCTGCCCGCTCTTGCCGAGCATTTTACCGTCATTTGCCCCGACAATCGGGGAGTGGGCCGCTCCAAGCCCGCGGACGCGCCGGTCTCGATCGAAAAGATGGCGGACGACTGCGCCGCGTTGGTCCGATCCCTCGGATATGAAAAAGTCCACGTTCTCGGCCACTCCATGGGCGGCTTCGTCGCTCAAAAAATGGCGGTGCGCTTTCCGGAACTCGTCGACAGGCTTGTCCTTGCAGGGAGCGGTTCCAAGTTCTCGGCCCGGAATGCGGCGCTCTTCTCGGACGCGGTGGAGACGCTCGAACGCGGGGCGGACCCCGTCCTCTGGTTCCGCAACTTCTTCTACTGGTTGTTCACCCCCGCGTTTTTCGAACAGCCCGGTATGCTCGACGCCGCGGTGAACTACGCGCTGACCTATCCGTGGCCGCAGGAGACCGTTTCCTTCCGGAACCAGGTCGAGGCGGCACGCGCTTTTGACGTCACCGCCGATCTTCCGAAGATTACAGCGCCGACCCTCGTGCTCGCCGGGGCGGAGGATCTTCTTTTCACGCCGGGCGAAAGCAGGGAGTTTGCAGCCCGTCTGCCGAATGCGGCGCTCGAAGTGATCGAGGGGGCCGCCCACTCCATCCACATGGAGCAGGGGAGCGAGTTTGTTCGCGCAACGATCGAATTCTTAACCAACCAAAGGGGGCGCCGATGAGAAAGGTCGTCTACATCGATTACGAAAATCTTCCGGGAGTCCATATCGAGGACGTCGAGGGGACGAAGTTCCTCATTTTCATAGGGGAGAACCAAAAAAAGATTCCCACGGACACCATAGTCCGGATGCAGCCGCTCGGCGAACGGGTTGAGTGGATCACCATCAGCGGCGTGGGACGGAACGCGCTGGACTTTCATATCGCCTACTACCTGGCCAAGCACCACACGAACAACACCGTGACCCACTACATCCTCTCGAAGGACGCGGGGTACGACCCGCTGATCAAGCACGTCGCCAAGTTCGGCCAGAGGGTCAAGCGCATCATCACGCTCGAGGAGATCAAGGAAAAACCCGTCCTTGCCCCGGAGTTGGCGCAGAAGTACGCCAAGGTGCTGGAGATTCTGAAGAAGCAGGACAAGACGCGCCGCCCGAAAATCCGCAAGACGCTGGCGTCGAGCATCGAAACTCTTTTTCAGGGGCAGGTCTCGAAGGAGGATGCCGACCTCCTTATCGAACATCTCTTCCGCGAGCGGTTCATCGAGGAGAAGAACAAGCGCATCGCCTATCTGGACTAAGCGCGTTTTCGTTGAACACGCGCGAAAAGGGGGGGCGGCGCGGGGCCGCTCCCTCTTGTGGCTTCCTTGCGAGCCGAGAGACCCGCAAGGGTTATTTCAAGGCGACGTTCTCTCTCCGGAACCGGCGAATGAAGTCGTCAGGCAGCGCCGCGAGAAAGATCGCGAGGATGATCAGCAGGCTTCCGTTGATCTCCTGGAGCGTCGGAATCTCGCTGCTCATGATTCCGGCGAGAAGTATCCCCGAGGGTATTTCCATTGTGCAGACATGGCTTGCCGTAGCGGCGGAGACGTACTTGAGGGAGAGACAGTACGCGCCGTGCCCCAGTACGCTGCCGATGACCGCCATGACCGCTATGGCGCCCCAGTCGAAGGCGTTCATCGCCTCAAGATCGCCCCACCCGGAGAGCGCGTGCTTGAACGCCGCCAGGATCAGGCCCCCGAAGAGATGCCCGTAGAAGATCATCGGCGCGCTGGAAAAACGTTTCGTCGACAGGAGCACCCTCCCCATCAGGAACTGCCCTGAAAGGCCGATCACGGCCACCACGCCCCAGAAGACTCCGAGAAGAGAAAAACTCCCGCTTGATGTTCCGGACGCGAAGACCCCGATCCACACGCCCGCGATGACGAGGACCGCCGCCAGATACTGCGGTGGCGTCGGTCGCTCCCCGGTTATCCACAGCCCCCCAAGCAACGTAACAAGGGGGAAGGTGTAGTGAATGATGAGCGCCGCGGGCACCGTGAGATATTTCAGCGAAAACATGAATCCCGTCGCGGTGAGCGGGATAACCAAGATGGAGTATGCCAGAAGGACGAGTCCGTCCTGAAAAGAGATACGGAGAGAACTGCGGTTTTTCAGAAGAATCCAGAGGAGGAGCAGGAAGGCGACCAAGAACGTCCGCACGATGACCACCGTGGCCATGTCGACTCCCCGAAGAGCGAGGATACGTCCGAGAGGGCTGACGACCCCCCAGGAGACGCCCGTAACCAATGCGGCGAGAACTCCCGCCCAATGCGTTGACATGCTGGTTTTCCTCCCCGGCGATAGAGTGAAAAATGTTTGAGCGCGCAACGGAGCGCGCCCATGAACGACAGCATTGTACTCTATGCGGCGACGGAAACAAAGTGGAGTCCGAAAAGATACGCACGAAAAACTCCCTCGATCTCCGCCGAGCATCCTGTGGACGGGGAGACCGAACATTTTTCCCGAGATGTCCCACATTGCCTGTTCGATGCCGGAGATCGCGCTCATCAGAACGGGGCCGCCCCGGTAGAAGCCTCCCCGGTAGAGGACTTGCCACATATCCTCGATTTTCGTCGGGTCCGCGCCGACCACGTATTCGCTCATCTCGCGGACGGCTGCGGCTACGGTATCGGCCCGTCACTCGACGACGGGCTCCCCCCACCCTTCGACGCCTTCGTCGGTCACGGCCTTCAGAAAGAGCCGGCGGGGAGGGACTTTGAACAGTTCCAACCGTTCGATTCTGGCCATGATTACTTCATGTGGGCGCGGATTTGCGCGATCTGGGTAACGATACGTTCGGCGGTCTCGCTGATAGCGGGGAAATCGCCTTCGACGCCGGCCGGTTTGATGAGCGCGCTCCCCAGCCCCACGGCGAATGCCCCCGCCTGGAACCAGTCGTCGAGGTTGCTCGGAGCGACGCCGCCGATGGGCATGATCTGCGCGCCGGGCAGCGGTCCGTGGACCGCCTGGATGAACTTCGGCCCCAGCACCTCGCCGGGGAACGCCTTCACGACGTCGACCCCGTGCTCCATCGCGCGGACGATCTCGGTGACCGTTCCCACGCCGGGCATATAGGCGATGCCGAAGCGGTTGCACATCGCCGCCACCTCCGGGCTGAAGCAGTGCGAGACGATGAACTCCGCGCCCGCGTCGATGCAGAGCCTTGCGGTGACCGCGTCGGCCACGGTTCCCGCGCCGAGAATCAACCCCTTGCAGCGGCCTCGTTCGATGATCTCCTTCATGATGTCGAGCGCGCCCGGGAAAGTCGTCGAGACCTCGAGCACGTCGATTCCCCCCTCGAAGACCGCCTCCGAGGAGGCAACTCCGTTCTCGATGTTCGGGGTTCGGATGATCCCCACCACGCCGAGGTCGGAGATCCGCCGCAGCACTTCGTATTTTCGAATGTTCATTCGCTCCTTCCTCCTAGACAAGAGTATGGCTTCCCGTTCGAGAGCTTTTTCGGATACAATGATAGCAAAGAAAGTCTCTTTCCTTGCATGTCCCGGCGATTTTTTCGCGGAAGCGGGGGAGAAAAACTCACGAGAGGATGATTGCAGTGAAAAAAGTTATCCGTACCGACAAAGCGCCGGAGCCCATCGGTCCGTACTCGCAGGGGTTGGTCTGCGGCAACCGCGTCTACGTCTCCGGCCAGGGGCCGAGGAATCCAGAGACGGGGACGAATCCCGAAGGAATTCGAGAGCAGACCCGGCAGGTTTTGAAGAATATCAAGGCGATCCTCGAAGCCGGCGGCGCGACGATGGATCAGGTGGTCAAGGTAACTGCGCACCTGACGAACCTCGACCGCGACTTTCAGGGATACAACGAGGTGTACAAGGAGTTCTTCATCGAGCCGTACCCTGTTCGGATCACCGTGCAGAGTCAGCTCTTCGGCATGCTGGTGGAGATCGACGCCATCGCGGAGTTGGACTGAGAGCGGCGATCCCCCGCTTCTCAAGACGATCGTTCGAAACGCGACGAAAACGCCCCCTCGAATGAGGGGGCGTTTTCCGGACGTCCGCGCGTCCGCGAAAAAACGGCGCGGCTTCGTACCGGCGGCGCGCCGCCAGTGTTATCTTCTCGTAAGAGCGAGTCCGCTCTCCGTCGAAGCGTCGACGATGAAGCGCTCGGTCAGTCTGCGTAGATCCTCCGCAGTGCCGCTTACCTCGGTGGCGCTGCTCGCGACGTTCTCCATGGCCGCGGCGGTCTCCTCCATGGAGGCCGCGACGCTCTGCACCTGCGTGTCGGCGTTCTCCATCACCGAGGCGGTTTTGTCGATCAATGCGACGACGTCCTCGGCTTTTTCCGCCTCCTGTTCGGTGGCCTCGATGATCAGACGAATGTCGTCCACCGAGCTTTTCGTGGCGGCCATGATCTTTTCGAGCGCCTCCCCGGCGACGTGCGCGATGGCCACGCCTTCCTCCACGTCGTGAAGGCTCTTCCCCATCGAAGAGACGGCCTCGGATGTTCCCTGGAGGATGCGTTCGACAAGCTCCGCGACTTCGCGCGCCCCTTGCTGCGACTGTTCCGCGAGCTTGCGGACCTCGTCGGCAACCACCGCGAACCCTCGCCCCGCTTCGCCTGCGCGTGCGGCCTCGATGGCGGCGTTCAGCGCGAGGAGGTTGGTTTGGTCGGCGAGCGACGTGATGGTGGTGCCCACGACGCCGATGCGTTGAGAGTACTGATTGAGCTGGGATATCATCTTCTCCGTCTCGGCGACGGCGTTTCGGATTCCCTCCATATGGCCGATCGAGGAGGCGACGGTTTCTCTTCCCTTTGCGGCCGCTTCCGCCATTTCGCGGGAGTTGTTGTTCGCTCTGGAGGCGACCCCCTTCGCGGACTGAATCGCGCTGTTCATCTCGAGGATGTTCTGCGAGGCGTCGATGGCGCTCTTTCTGCCGAGACCCACTTCTTCGGCGAGGCGGCTGTTGCTCTCGGCGACTTCG
>LVBO01000472.1 GCA_001604435.1 Synergistales bacterium Syner_01 | reverse complement strand
GAGCGGGCGACGGAAGCAACCGCCGCGAAGGAAGAGAGTTTATCCTTCCCTTCGGCGCCTCGCAGGAACAGCAGCCTCCTTCTCTGAGGCACGGAGGGGAAGGGGCGCCGCAGCCTGTCAAAAAGGGGCCCAAAACAGGAAGGAACGACCCGTGTCCGTGCGGCAGCGGGAAAAAGTATAAGCACTGCTGTGGAAAAAATTCGTAACAAGGGCGTCGGGATACGGAAAGGAGAGTGTGCCATGAGCGCGTGCAAAAAGTTTTTTTCAGGAGCGTTGTATCTGTTTGCAGTTGCCGTAGTTTTTTTACTCTCACCCGGAGAGAGTTTTTCCGCGCCTTCGGCGAACATACCCCGCATGATCCAGGAGTGTCCGTATTTTTCCGACTATCCGGGAAGCAGTGGCGTCATCTGGCTGAAGGATGTCCGGTACTCTTTGGGCGCCGACGGGGCTATGACGCGCGACTCGGCGTACGTTATTCTTGCCCGCCGCGGTATTGACGAATCGTGGAGCAGATGGAGCCTTCCCGTACCCGAGGACGGAGGAAGGGTTGAGGTCTTTTCCGCAGCTCTTTACGATCCGGGCTCCGGACGGATGCTCGCTCCCGTTCTTCCCAGAAAGGGCCAGTCGGGCGGAGTATCGGTTGTCGAGCTCGCTTTTCCCGATCTTCAGGAAGAGTACATTATGTCTCTTTCATACCGGGAAGTCTTTCCAAAACGCTTTGCCGTGGATGATTTCATTTGGGTGAATGAAACTCTTCCGCTCTGGGAGCTCCAAGTTACCGTCGACGTCCCTGCCGGCAGCGATCTCGCAGTGTCGGGGCGAGGCGTCGGCAACCTGAGAAGAGAGAACGTCGGTGCTGTCGAACGACATGCCTGGCATATGGTGAACAACCTTCCGTGGACGACGCGGACCTTGCGGGGAGATGCGCGGTCCTACCTGGCGTTTTCTACCAGAAAGGGACTGGAACCTCTGGCGAGAATGCTTTCAGCGTATGAGAACGTGCTTGTTCCGCAGCCTTCGTCTTCCGTGGAAAGGCTGATCAATCAACAGAACAAACTGCGAGCCGGGAGCGCGCTTATTTCATGGATGAATGCGGCGCCTACCTTCCAGGGGCCGTTTCTGTC
>LVBO01000471.1 GCA_001604435.1 Synergistales bacterium Syner_01 | reverse complement strand
TCTTGCTGCTTCGCATGTTTTTTCGAATATCGGATTCCGAGAGTTCTTGTCCGTAATGGAGCCATTCTTTGAGTATATTCCGTTTTTAATGATTAATACATAAAATTCAGGATTTTTATGTTTTTCTGGTTTTAATTATGCTCGGAAGAATCAAGTGAGAATTCGGCAATCTTTCGCCCTTGGCGTGGATTGGTCCGAAGCGTGTTTATTATTTGTCGTGTCGGAGGCTGGTCTGTTTTGATCTATGATTTTGATGAGATAATCGAGAGAAAAAATACGCAGAGTTCCAAGTGGGACAACGTGGCGGCGCGCATCGGAAACGGGGATGCCTTGCCGATGTGGGTGGCCGATATGGATTTTCGTTGTCCGATTCAGGTCGTGGAGGCGGTGAAGAAGCGCGCCGAACATGAAATTTACGGATATCCTTATGTTCCGCCGGAGTTTTACGATGTTACGGCAAGTTGGTTGAAAAAACGTCATGGGTGGGAGATCCGATCTGATTGGGTTGTGTTTACCACAGGAATCGTGCCGGTTTTCAACACCATGATTCAGGCATTTACCGAAGAGGGGGACGAGGTTATCATCCAGGAACCCGTCTACCATCAGATGATCCATCCTGTGAAGGATAACGGGCGAGTCATCAGCAACAACGCTCTTCTCTGTGAAAACGGTGTATACTCCATCGATTTCGAGGATCTGGAAAGGCGAGCGTCGAGAGCCGAAGCGAAGCTCTTATTCTTATGCAGTCCTCATAATCCGGTGGGCAAGGTATGGAGTCGTCAGGATCTCGTTCGTATCGCCGAGATCTGTTTGAAGTACGGAGTGATTATCGTCAGCGACGAGATTCATTCAGATCTTCTTCTTTTCGGAAACAGGCATGTTCCATTGGCGTCCATCGATGAACGGTATGCGTGGAACTCGGTTTCATGTTTCGCTCCGTCGAAAACGTTCAACATCGCAGGGTTGCGCGCCTCCGGCATAGTGGCGCCCAATCCCGAGATACGAAAAAAACTCGAAAATCAATTTAAAAAGAACAAAGGGATACAGCAAAACGTTTTTGCCGTTCCCGCCTACATAGCGGCCTACACCGAGTGCGACGATTACCTGGAGCAGCTCGTCGCCTACCTTGAAAAGAATATCGCTTTTCTCGCCGCTTTTCTCGAAGAGCGGATGCCCAAGATAAAGATCGGCAAACAGGAAGCCACGTACTTGGCATGGCTGAACTGCAAGGCGCTGAATTTGTCGGATGAAGCCTTGGCGGAGTTCTTCATCGACAAATCTCTTGTGGGCGTAAGTCTTGGTACCGCTTTCGGGGACGAGGGGAGCGGGTATGTCCGGTTGAACGTCGGATGCCCGAGAAGAACGTTGGAAAAAGCTCTGCATCAAATTCTGGTCCAGTATAAATCGTTCGGTTTTTAAGTGCGGCTGTTTGTAGCCGGACATCGAGATGGAGCAAAAACAAGATGGGAGGTTCGTATTGTGAAAAAGATGATTTTTGCCTTTGTGTTGCTTCTGGGAGCTGTTTTTTCCTTCACCGTCGGCTCGGAGATCGCTTCGGCCAAGCCCGCCGATTTTCCGAAGAAAAACATTAAGATTATTGTTCCGTTTGCTGCGGGCGGCGGCACGGATACTATGGCTCGGATTCTCGCGAGCGCCGCCGGGAAGGATTATTTCGACGGACGTTCTCTTATCGTCGAAAACATGAGCGGCGGCGGCGCCGTCATCGGCCAGACCTACGTGGCGAAAACGGCGAAGCCGGACGGCTATACGGTCATGCTGTACACGAGTTCTTGCATAAACAACTCATTGCTCAAGAATGTTTCTTATTCTTATCGTGATTTTAAGCCTATAATCGGGTGCAACCCCGATGCGGAAATCGTCGCCGTGCCTTGGGATTCTCCGTATAAATCGTTGGATGAGCTTCTTGAAGCGGCGAGGACGGATGTCGTGAAGGTCGCCACGCCGGGACACTCTTCCGGACATCACCTTCGAGCGATGAATATGGCCCGGTTGATGGGGCTTCGATTCGAGTACATCCATAACGACAGCGCCGCCATGCAGCTCGCGCAGTTGATGGGAGGGCATTGCGACGCTTCGTTCATGACCGTGTCCGAAGTCAGCGGCATTCTTCTCGACCGGAAGGCGAGGGGACTCGGGGTCATGGCCGCGAAAAGAGACGCGAGTATTCCCGAGGTCCCGACGTTCAAAGAACAAGGGTACGACGGTTGGATCGACGGCGCCAACAGGGGGCTTGCGTGCCATAAAGACGTTCCCGAGGAAATATACAGGTATCTCGTCGAAGAGTTTTCGAAGATAGTCGTTTCTCAGCAGTTCGTGGATGCGATGACGAAAGCCAATATGGTGCCCGGATTGCAAACGCCGGAAGAGTATCAAGAGTACATCGATTTCACCGCCAAGGCTATCGAGTCTCTGAAGCCCATGTTGCAGAACCAGTAAGAGGTTGTCTTTCTCGGAGCGAGGGCGAACCTTCGCTCCGAGAATTCGCATTGTTTCGCATGAGTTTTCCTCTCCAACGGCGAAACTAAGTCTCTTGATCTCGATGCGAGGGGGGCGGTGCGATAAGTCGCGCACTGTTTCCCCCCTTTTTCCATTGGTTGTGAATTTGTTTACAATGCTTGCCCTTGTTGACGTCGCATGACCGTCGGTTGATTTTAATAGCGGGAGTGGTGATTCGTATGAATTGGAGTAAAGCAATCAATCTGTCGATGCCCGTTTTTTTCATATGTTTCAGTATTTATGTGATCGCCAGCACTTTTCCCATGGGAAAGGCGGAAGGGACATTTCCGTACATGATAGGCGTTTTTACTTTGATTGTCGGTGTATTTCAACTCTTCTTCGACCTCGTGGAAAAAGAGCACGCGGATAAATTTAAAGGAAGCAACATCCTCAAAGTGATTGAATTCTTGGGAGTGTTGTCGTGTTATATTTTTTTGTTTAAAAAGATAGGCTATATCGCCGATACTACACTCCTTGCCTTTTATGCTATGTATTCTCTTGGGTATAAAAACATTAAAGTTGCCGTCCCTCTGGCGGCGCTTATATCATGTGTGGCATACTTTGTGTTCAGCGTATTTTTGGCTGTCCCTCTTCCGGCGTTCTTTGCCGAATGACAAGAGAAAGAGAGCGGTTTGATTATGTCGAATGTGTTGCTTGGTCTTGAACAATTTCTAGATCCTATGGTTTTGCTGGCGCTTCTCGGGGGAACGCTGTTGGGGTTGATCGTAGGCGCGCTTCCCGGATTGAACGACAGTATCGCCATCGCCGTTCTCATCCCCGTGACCTTCGGTATGGATCCCCATGTCGCCTTGTGCTTGCTGGTGGGTATTTATTGTGCCTCGGCGTGCGGCGGCTCCATCCCGGCCGTTCTTCTCGAAATTCCGGGGACGGCGTCCTCGATGGTGACGGCATGGGACGGCTATCCTATGACTCTGAAGGGGTATGGTTGTCGCGCGTTGAGTATTTGTATGACATCTTCATTTTTCGGAGGTCTCAGCAGCGCTTTGGTTCTGCTTTTGTTCGCCCCTGTCCTCGCTTCCTTCGCCCTTCGGTTCGGTCCTCCGGAGTATTTCATGCTCGCCGTTCTCGGTATGAGCACCGTCATCGGCATGGCGGGAAAGGGCATCGCCAAGAACTTCCTCTCTATGGCCTTCGGCCTCTGGCTGTCATGTATCGGTATGAGCCCGACGACCGGGATAGATCGTTATATTTTCGGTTCGGCGTCATTGATGGACGGCATCCCCCTCATTCCTAGAATGATCGGCCTCTTCGGTGTCTTTTCCATTCTCAGGATGTGCGACTGCCTCCGGAAGGGAAAAGAGAACTCGCTCTCCGCTCTATCGTCGAATATATGCTGTTCCGCCGAAGACGACAAGGTTTCCCTCCCCGACCGCAACATGGTGAAGAGGCTCCTGCCGACTTGGATACGCTCGAGCGCCATAGGAAACATGCTTGGGGTGATACCAGGGGCAGGTATGACGATGGCGATTTTTTTGGCGTATGATCAGGCGAAAAAAGCGAAGCCCGATCTTCCTTTCGGGACGGGAGTTCCGGAAGGAATCGCCGCGCCGGAATCCGCGAACAACGCCGTCGTAGCGAGTTCCATGGTTCCCCTGCTTTCCTTAGGCATACCGGGGAACGGAACCTCGGCTTTGTTCTTAGGGGCGCTGACCATCCACGGGCTTCGTGTGGGACCTGCGTTCTTCAACGACTCTCCGGATATGGCCTATATGATCCTCATAGGGTTTATTCTGGCGAACCTGGCAATGTTGCCGATGTCGCTTTTATTCTGTCGATACCTTGCGTCGAAGGTGCTCAAACTGAATCAGTCGGTTTTGGCCGCGGCGGTTTTAGTGCTTTGTATGACCGGATCTTTCGCGTACATGAACAACCCTTTCCATATGGGGGTGGCGGTGGCTTTTGGTCTTATCGCCTACTTTTTTTGGAAATTCGGCTTGCCGCAGGCTCCTCTTATCTTGTCGACGATTTTAGGCTCGATGATGGAAACGAACTGGATATCGAGTATGGTCTACTCCGGAGGATCTCCCGTCGTGTTTCTCGTTCGGCCGATAAGTCTCATACTGACGGTTCTGTCGGCCGTGTTTCTTCTTTGGCCGTTGGTGCAGCGTTTGCGGAAGCGCTTCGCTTCCGCATGATCTCCCCCGCCCGCCGTGTTTCGGTGCGTGCGGCGGGCGGGGGCTGTCTTCTTCCCAGCCGCGCAGAAGGAGAAGCGGGAATGAGATATATGTTTTACGGTGTCGAAAGCTCCGTTTTAACAAGAAGGATGCGTTCCTTCCGTTGAATAGGTTGTATGAAGAATCTCAAGGAACTTTCTCGACGCCGCAGGAAGTTGGTGTGCGCCGAGAAACGCCGCGACGATGGTCCATTCGTGATCCTGTTCCGGTTCTAGGTAATAGCAGTTCGCGAGTCCGGGATCTGGGGGGATGGACGATAGATACTGTTCCGGAACAAGGGCGGCGCCGATTCCGATGCTGGCCATGTGAATGATCGTTTCGACATTTCGGGAGTAGAGAATGATCGGCGGGGAAATCTGCGCCTTTTGAAAAATCAGTTCGTTGATGGCCCTGATCCTCTGGCCTCTGTTGCCGATGATGAACGGGGTGGAGGTCGCGTTGCGCAAGTCGAGGTAGGGATATTTCTCCCCGAAGCCTTTCTCGTAGGAAAAATTGTTCAAAGGGTCGCTTTTGACGACGACGAGCACCATGCGGCTTTTCAGGAATGGCTGGTAGCTGATGGACTTGTTCTTCAGCGGCAGAGGCATGATGGCGAGGTCGATGCTTCCGTTGAATACCATTCGTTCCAGTTCCGTAGAGGTTGTCTCATGGAGCTGTATATCGATGTCAGGGAATTCTTGTTTGAAGCGCAACAATACGTTCGGCACGACGAACGCGCCGAGGTGATAGGGCATGCCAAGAATAAGGCGACCTCCTTTCAGGTCGTTTATCTCCTTAACGCTGTTTTTCAAGTCTCTGAGAATTTTTGTAACTTGGTTTCCCGCTTCGACGAAGAGTTCTCCCTCCTGAGTCAGCTTCAGACGGTTTTGCACGCGGATGAAAATCGGAACTCCATACTCCTTTTCTATCTTTTTGAGGGATTGACTCAGCGACGGCTGAGCGATATACAAATGCTGAGCCGCCTTTGTGATATTCTCTTCGGCAGCCACGGCCAGCACATATTCTATCTCTCTCAGGCTGAG
>LVBO01000470.1 GCA_001604435.1 Synergistales bacterium Syner_01 | reverse complement strand
CCGCGGGATCGACGTCGGCGCGAAGTACGAGATTTATTCCATTATGTCGGAGCTTGCTTCACAGGGGAAAAGCATCGTCATGATCTCCTCGGAGATGCCGGAGCTTCTCGGGATGACGGACAGAATACTCGTGATGAGTCAGGGGCGCCTTGCGGGAATCGTGAAGACGCAGGAGACTTCCGAAGAGGATATCATGCGCCTTGCCACGAAGTTCGTGGCGTAGCTTGAGCTGACGAGGGAGGAAGGACATTCCTATGGAGTCGAAAAAGTCTGTTCTCGGATCTTCGGTGCATTTTCTTTCACAGAACGCCATCTTCGTCGTTCTGGTCGTGCTTGTGTTGCTTATCGCCGTGGTGGACCCGCGTTTTCTCTCATTCGCCATTTTGCGGGACGTCCTTATGCAGAGCTCCACGCGGGCGATCATGGCCCTGGGCGTGGCGTTTATCCTTATCACCGGAGGAGTCGATCTCTCCTCCGGGCGGATGGTCGGCTTCGCGGCCGTTATCGCCGCTTCGATGCTTCAGATACCCGAGTATGCGCGGCGCTTCTACCCCGACCTGCCGCACTTGCCTGTTTTTCTTCCGATCATTCTCGCGGTGGTCGCCTGCATGCTCTTCGGAATGCTCAACGGCCTGATCGTGGCGAAACTCCACGTGCCGCCGTTCATCACGACGCTCGGCACGATGGTCGTCGTCTACGGAATCAACTCGATCTATTTCGACATGCCTCCGAACAACTCGCAGCCCATAGGAGGTCTCCGGCCCGATTTCACCGCGCTCGGTTCCGGGCGGATCATGAACGTCCCGGTGATCATTCTCATAGCGCTCGCGGTCGCGGTGATCGTCTGGATTCTCTTCAACAAGACGCAGCTCGGCATGAACATGTACGCGATCGGCGGCAACAGGGACGCGGCGATCGTCTCCGGCGTCAACGTCGTCCTCACGATCGTCATCCTGTATGCCATTGCGGGCGCGCTGTACGGCGTGGCGGGGGTCCTGGAGGCCGCCCGTACCGGCGGCGCCACCAACAACTACGGAAACATGTACGAACTCGATGCGATCGCCGCCTGCGTCGTGGGAGGCGTCTCGACGACGGGGGGCGTCGGGACGGTACCCGGCGTGCTTGCGGGCGTGCTGATCTTCGGCGTCATCAACTACGGGCTGACCTTCATCGGCGTGAATCCGTACTGGCAGCTCATCGTCAAGGGACTCATCATCGTGGCGGCGGTCTCCTTCGACATCAGAAAGTACATCGCCAAAAAGTAACGGCCGCGTATCGCCGGGAAGGACGAACTCATGGAAAAATGCGGCATCCTGGCGCTCTTCGAGAGGACGTTCGGTTCTTCGGAGGGGGTCGAGGTTTTTTTCGCTCCGGGGAGAGTGAATCTGATCGGGGAGCATACGGACTATAACGGAGGGCACGTTCTGCCGTGCGCGCTCACGTTCGGCACGTACATCGCGGCAAAAAAACGAACCGATGGCACGGTGCGCTGTTATTCGGATAATTTCCCGGAATCGGGGGTTATCCCGTTCGAGTTGGAAACGATGGAAAACGATCCTCGACACGGATGGGCGAACTACCCGAAGGGAGTCGTGAAGCTGTTCCGCGAAAACGGTCTCCCTGTGGACTCCGGCTTCGATATGGTCGTCCATGGAGACATGCCCTCCGGAGCGGGACTCTCCTCCTCGGCGTCGGTCGAGATGGCGACCGCGATTATGCTCTCCTCTCTCTTCTCCCTCGGACTGGAGGACGAGGCGGGGCGCGTCGGGATAGCGTTGCTCTGCAAAGATGTCGAGAACAGGTTCATCGGCGTGAACAGCGGCATCATGGACCAGTTCGCCGTTGCGCTGGGACGCGCCGGAACGGCGCTCTTCCTCGACTGCGCGACGCTCGAACGGCGCTATGTCCCCCTCGAACTCGGGGAGTACGAGATCGTGGTGATGAACACGAACAAGAGCAGGGCGCTCGTCGAGTCGAAGTATAACGAGCGGAGGAGCGAGTGCGACCGTGCGCTCGCGGATCTGCAAAAGAGCGGCGCCCGGATCGGGAGCCTCGGAGGCCTTTCTCCGGAGGAGTTCGAAGATATGGCGGACGCGGTCGCCGACCCGGTCTGCCGGCGGCGGGCGCGGCACGCCGTTTTCGAGAACGCGAGGGTGCTTTCGGCCGTCTCCGCGCTGGAATCGGGAAAAATCGACGAGTTCGGCCGTTTGCTCAATGAATCGCACGTGTCGTTGCAGTTCGACTACGAAACCACGGGAAGAGAGCTCGACTGCCTTGCCGAACTTTCGTGGCAGAGCGGCGAGTGCCTCGGAGCACGGATGACCGGCGCCGGGTTCGGAGGAAGCGCGCTTGCCATTGTCCGGAGCGACGGGGTGGATGCGTTCGCTCGTTTTGTAGGAGAGCGATACAGGCGGTATATCGGCTACGACTGTTCCTTCTTCAGGAGCGTCGCCGGAGATGGTGCGCGCCCGATATAGTTCGGGCCGGGTACGGAGTGTCAAATAAAAAACGGGCGTCCCCGGAAAGAGAGGGACGTCCGTTTTGTTTCCGTTTCCCGAGCTTAGGGGAGTATAGCGAAGACTCTCGCGGGGAATCCCGAGCCGAAAAAGGGCTTCGGGAAGGCGACCACCACGATCGCGCCGTGTTCGGGAACCTTGTCCAGATTCGCCAGGAGCTCGATCTGATACTTGTCCTGCCCCAGTATGTACGCCTCGCAGGTATAGTCGCCCTTCGAGGTCGACACCCCCGGATCCGTGTCCGTGGGCTCATGCCCGGACGCGGTGATCTTCCGTTCCTCGTAAAGGTATTTGAGGGCATCAAGACCCCAGCCGGGGTAATGCGCCGTTCCCGCCTCGTCCGCGTTCCGCATCGCCGCAGCGTCCGGCCATTTCTTCGACCAGTCGGTGCGCATCGCGACGAATGCTCCCTCGGGGACGGGGCCGTACTTCTTCTCCCACTCCTTAACGTCGTCGAGCACGAGGGCGTAGTCCGGATTCGCCGCCGCCTTTTCGTGCACGTCGATCACCACGAGGGGAAGCAGCATCTCCTTCACGTCGATCCGGTCGAGAGTTCTGGT
>LVBO01000046.1 GCA_001604435.1 Synergistales bacterium Syner_01 | reverse complement strand
GTCCTCGGGCGGCGCGAATCCGATAGCCGAAGGAGAATCGCCCCGAAACCAGAGCGCACCCGCTATCAGCAGAACCGACGCTACGGCCCCGATCCCCGGCTGTTTTCTCAAGCCGGTACCGACAAGCAGCGCCGAGACCGCAACGATCAGGAGCACGGAGACGGCGTCAGCGGAGAATTGCATGAGGACACTTTTTCACAGCTTCGCAACGCGCCGCGGACATCATACGGTGATCTCTATCCTGTTGCCGTCGGGATCGAAGACGCAGCTCTCGTAATACCCGTCTCCCGTCCTGCGAGGCTCGGAAACAATCGTGTATCCGTCGCGGCGAAGTTCCTCCGTCTTCGCGTCCACTTCTCCCTCGCCGCCGACCGAGATGGCCAGGTGGATCAGCCCGAGGTATTGCGCCTCCGGATCGTTCGCGTTCCCGGGGATGGACGCCATGTGCATCAATTCGATACTGCACCCTTCGTCGAAACGCAGAAAGATCGAGGAAAATCCTTTTTTCCGATTGACGTAGGTTTCCCCCGCGCACGCGCCGAAGTACTTCCGGTAAAAAGCGGCGAGACGCTCTATATCCTTCGACCAGAGCGCGACATGATGGAGCCTCATGCCCGCCGCCCGGAAAGCGTTCGCAGTCCCAGGGGAGTCCGTATATGCGCGAGCAAGTACGGCGTCTCGCCAGCGCGCGCCTCCTCCACAGAAACAGGCCCTTC
Organism: Synergistales bacterium Syner_01; assembly: GCA_001604435.1. Taxonomy (GTDB): domain Bacteria; phylum Synergistota; class Synergistia; order Synergistales; family Aminobacteriaceae; genus JAAYLU01. Next base: position 7,741 of record LVBO01000046.1, on the reverse strand, counting down.
GACTTCGAGCGAACGCAGCAGACGGGAGACGCGCTCCGGCTCCGGGTGAAAGAGCTCCAGCCGGACGAGCGACAGGCCGCGATCTTCGAGCCTACCCGCGGGATGCGCCTCCCCCGCCTTCCACCGGATCAGCGAAGGGGCGAGCCCGCCGAGCGCGAGCAACCCGTCGGCGGAGATGGTGATATGCCATTCGAGCGAACCGCGCGTCATGGCCTCCACCTCGCCGAGACATTCGGACGCCGCCGTCGAAGCCGCGTGAATATCCTCCGTGCGCGCCACCCACGCGCCCAACCGCGGCGCGGAGTCCGGCCGAAGCGTATCCAGGCCGAACCAGCGCGGCCGCCCGGGGCGCTCCGCATTCGGATTCGGCGCGATCACTTCGAGATAGACGGTCTCCCCCAGACGAAGCAGCATATTGTGCGTCCCCATCCGGGGGTGCTCCCCTCCCGGCTGCGGAGAGACGCCGAGCGCCTCCCGGACGAATTCGGCCCCGCTCTCGAGCGACGGGGCGGTTACCGCTATATGGTCGATGCAACAGCGCATGTGCGCACCCTCCTTCAATATGGACTGCATCTCACGGCTTTCGATGCGACGCTTACGGCCGCGAAGACGCTTCCTTCCCTCGGGCCTCCAGCAGATCGACGTACGCACGGTCGACGAGGGCCGACTGCGGAATCTCCAGCGCGGCCAGAAGCTCTTCCGCCTCGCGGACTCCCTCCCCCTCCGGCTCCCCCTCTTCGAGAACCACCTCCAGCTCGAGGAAGTCGCCCAAACCCTCCACGCGGTCGATATGCACGCGCGTCCGTCCGACCAGGAAGAGCGTTCGGTGTTTGCGCACCCGCCCCGCCTGTCCCAAAGCTTGCGCGAGGGTCTCCCGCATCGCGTCCGCGGCCTTCACGGGAGCGATACTGTAAGACGACGTCTTCGGCCCCTCCGTATCCGGACGTTTGTAGAAGATGAGCTGCCCCGCGCCGTCCGAAAAGGCGCGCAGCTTCAGCCGCCCCTCCGGACAGCGGAAGAACGTGTCGTCCTGCGCGATCTGTTCGGGGCCGGACGTCGCCATCCGGGCCACCCTGGCCGTCAACTCCGCGACATTTCCTGCCCGCGCCTTGATCTCGACGTTCCGCGCCATCGTCCTCAGAGCGAATACAGCTCGCCGAACTTCCCGCGCAGGTAGCGGATATACGGGGCGATGTCCAGCCCGCCGCCGGTAACCCTATTCAGCAGCTCGGACGCCGTGTACTTGCGGCCGTGACAATAGATATTCTCCTTCAGCCACGAGTGCAGCGCACCGAACTCCCCCCGGCCGATCTCCGACGGAATCTCCGGGTGGGCCGACAGCGCCGCGTCGAAAAACTGCGCCGACATCACGTTCCCCAGCGTGTACCCCTGGAACGCTCCGCCGATGTGCCCGCCGAACCAGTGGACGTCCTGCAAGCATCCGTCGACGTCGCTGGGCGCGACGATGCCCAGGTCCGCGTCGTACGCCGCATGCCACGCCTCGGGAAGGTCCTTTACCTCGAGACGCCCTTCGAGCATCCGAAGCTCCAGCTCGAAGCGGATCATCACGTGGAGATTGTACGTCACCTCGTCGGCCTCGGTGCGGATCAGCGACTTTCGTACCGCGTTCACCGCGCGGTAGAAGCTTTCCAGCGGGACGGTTCCGAGTTGATCGGGGAAGGTTGCCTGTATTTCCGGGTAGAAGTGCTCCCAGAAGGGGCGGCTGCGCGAGACAAGGTTTTCCCAGGTGCGCGACTGCGACTCGTGCACGCCGGAGCTTGTTCCCTCGTTGAGGGGCGTTCCCTCGAACGAAGGGTTCACCCCCTGCTCGTAGAGGGCGTGTCCCGACTCGTGCGTCGTGGAGAAGAAGCCGTACCCCAGGTCGTCCTCCTTGATGCGCGTCGTGATGCGCACGTCGCCCGTCGAGAACTTCGTCTCGAACGGATGATGCGTCTTGTCCTGGCGGCCGCGCAAAAAGTCGTACCCGAACCGCTCGATCACCTTCCGTCCGAAGGCGAGCTGCTGCTGCTCCGGAAAGTGCATTTTGAGGCAGGAATCGTCGGCAGGCTCCTGCGACGTGATCGCCCGCACCAGCGGCACAAGCGCTTCGCGCAGCTCGGCGAAGACCTTCCGCACGTCGGCGGCCTTCATACCGTAGTCGGCGAAGTCGATCAGCGGGTCGGCGATATGGTCGTATCCCGGGAAGAAGTCCGCCATGCGGCGGCTCATGTCGAGGGTTTGCTCCAGCAGCGGCCGCACGCGGGCGAAGTCGTTCGCGGGACGCGCCTCCGTCCACACTTGGTAGCTGGTCGCGGAGTGTTCGTAGAACGCGGAGAGAAAGTCGGGCGGTATCCTCACCGCCTTCTCGTAGTCGCGCCTCGCCACGCGGATCAGGGAGGCGTCGTCCGAGTCGTACGGCAGGCTCTCTTCGTAGGGGCGCAGTTCGTCGAGAAGCCGCCCCGTCGCGGGATCGGAAAACATCTCCTGCGCGATGCGGCCGACGACGGCCATCTGCCGCCCGCGCGCGGCGGCCCCGCCCGAGGGCATGTAGGTCGCCTGATCCCAGTGCAACACCGCGCCGACACTGTTCAGATCGGCCACATCGCGCAGACGGGCCTTCAGTTCATTCAATTTCTCCGTTGTCGTTGTCATAGGGAATCCTCCTGTTCGAGGTATTGGACGTTCTCATTATACCTCGAACAGGAGGCGAAGCGAACGTTGCCGCACTTTCGGGCAAGATTACGGAGCGCTCTTACTCGCCGTGTTTTCCGACGATATCGATGATAACCACTTCGGGAGGGGCGTAGGCTCCAAAGTCCGAGCGATGAACACGGAAATAACCGAGAACGATTTTCGGTTCGCCCTATGCGACAGTTGAATAAATCAAATATTATAGCTTTTTCCCAATGTAGAACACGTAGCCATAATACTGCTTATATTTTAAATACAACTCCGCTTCACGCCTCATAAATGCGATCATGTCCTCGGCAATTTTATCCCCCTTGTGCGCCTTTAAGAATTCCTCCTGCCTTGCCTTCTGCGGAATAAAATAAGAATCTGTCCAGCAGCTTTCGGGTAGAGTGAACGCGGCAACGGGAATATACCCCGCTTTCTGCATGGTGCAAATATTACGTCCGATCGTCCCGATTTCGGGAACCGCGTCCACCCACCACTTTTCTATTTCGGCGGGGCGTTCCTCGGTAAACCACGACTCGTATGTTACGGCGACATAACCGTCTTTTTTGAGGAAGTTCCTCCAGTGGTTCAGTCCTTTCTCAAAACCGATATTCGCGATAGCCCCCTCGGACCATATAAGATCGAATTCGCCGTCCCGGAACGGCAAGTCATCCATTGAACCGACGACGCCTTTTACTCGGTGCTGCAAACCGAATTTTCCGGCCGTTGCGTTCAGTCTCTCGATCGAGCCGGCGTAAAGATCGAGGGCGGTGATGGTCGCTTTCGTATTGTGCGCCAAAACCATCGTTTGAGCGCCCGTGCCGCAGCCCAAATCGGCAATCCGCGCCTCGTTCGGAAGACTTCCGACAAAACTCAAGGCTCTGATGGTTTCTTCGGAGCTGCCGGGCCCCTGCCGTTCCATCTCCGTGAAGAACTCATTGATGAGGGAAAAATCGAATTCGCGAATCTTTATTTCTTCCATTATTCAGACCCCTTACCTTCCACATGCGCCTTCGGCATCTTTTCCGTAGAGACGTTCTTTTCAAAAAAACGCTCGATATGCGTCTTCAACAGCTTCGCGGCCTCTTTTTTGTCGGGAGTCGCATCCGAAATGCTTACCAGCAAATAAAAAGGCGCGTACAACTCGAGCGCAAGCCGTTTGAGATCGCTTTCTTCCCCAATGTTCCGTTCCATCATTTCACGGAATAGATCTTCCATATAGCTCACGGGCCCGCTTCCAAGGCATTTTTGATACAGCTCCATGATTTGCGGGTTTCTATACTGCTCCACCGTCAGCATTTTTCTAAAATCGCAGGCGAATTCGTCCTCGGTCCAAAAACGGAATTGCGCTTCGAGGAAAACCTTGATTTTGTTCACAGCCGTATCGCGGTAGCTCGACGGAGATTTATCGAAGGTGTCCTCCGGCACTTCAAATTTTTTCGCTCTTTCTGCATCGACCCGATAGATACGCTCCACGATGCTGTCGAAAATATCCCGCTTGTTTTTATAGTGCTTGTACAAGGCTCCCTTCGTCATGCCGAGCTCTCCGGCGATATCGCTTACCGAAGCGCCCTCATAACCGTCCCGCGCAAACATTCGAAGCGCGCTCCGCATGATTTTTTCTTTTGTATCGATCATCTCGACACCCTCCGGACTGTGAACGATCGTTCACTATACAGTATAGTAAACGATCGTTCACTTGTCAACTCGATATGGAGACGAATCGGAACCTTCTTCCGGCGCACCGCTCTCGCGGCGTTCTCATATTCTTTTGATCCGATCGATCTTCTCTTTGATCCCCGAAAGGTTTTCACGCACATACTCGTCGGGAACCGATGAGACGTACCCCGCGAGATCGGCCAGGGCGAAAAGAACGTATGCTTTAACCAACTTGCCGTATATGGAGGGTACAAGCGACTCTTCGGCGCGCTCCCGGAGATACCAGGGGATGGCGTTCATGAGGAACCTGAATCCCTTGGCGAGCATGTCGCCGCTGTCGAATCCCTTGTCGAGGCCGGTGTGCAGCGCAGGGAGCACAAACGCGCGGAAAATCACCGGATCGTTCGGGTCGGGCGCGCTCTCGGCGACGTCGTCGTCCGCTCCGGGAACGGGGGCCTCCGCTTCAAGTATCCGCTCCACGGCGTCGATCAGGAGAGGTACGATCTCTTTCTCGATCCACATTCTTTCACCGCCTTCCCGCTCATGTCATCTCTTCCTCCGTTTTCGAAGAGAAAACCAACTACAACCTCGCGATCTTCGTGGCCACCTCGTCGCAGAAGGCCCTGTCGTGCTCCACGAAGAGCATCGTCGGTTTGTGTTCCAGCAGCAGCTCCGTGATCTGGATGCGGGAGATCACATCGACGTAGTTCAGCGGCTCGTCCCAGATATAGAGGTGCGCCTGCTCGCAGAGGCTCCGCGCCAGCAGCACCTTCTTCTTCTGTCCTCCGCTGTAGTCCGCCATGTCCTTTTCGAACTGGAGCTTCGAGAAGTCCAGCTTGTCGAGCGCCATGCGGAACAGGCTCTCGTCGATCCCCGAGGCGCGCGCGTACTCCCTGGGGCTCCCGCGCAGGTCGTCGGCGGACTGGGCGACGTACGAGATCTTCACCCCGCTCCCCACGACCAATCTTCCGCCGTACTCCAGAGACTCTCCGTGAAGAAGCTTGAGGATGCTCGACTTGCCGCTGCCGTTCTTCCCATGAAGCGCGATGCGTTCCCCGCGCCCGATGGAGAAATTCACCCCTTCGCACGCGACCCGCTCTCCGTAACGTATGGAGACGTTCTCCAGCTCCGCAAGAAGCGGGGAGTGGTAGACGAGGGGGATGAGCTTCAGCTCGTCGCTCTTCTCAACGTTCCGCAGCAGCGCCGACTTCTCTTCGATGGCCGACTGCCGCCTCGCGTCGATCGACTTCGACCGCTGCGCCATCTTCGCCGCCTTGTGGCCGATATACCCGGTGTCCGGACGCAGTCCGGAGTTCCGCACGCCCCGCTTCGTTTTCTCGACCTTGTCGGACCAGTCCGATGTACGGCGTGCGGCCTCCCGCATCCGGCCGATCTCTTTCTTCAGGCGCTCGTTCTCCGCGCGTTCGTACTGCTCGCGCATCTCCATGTTTTCCCACCAGGAGGAGAAGTTCCCCTTCTGCACCTCGATGTTCGTCCTGTTGATCGAAAGGATGTGATCAATGCACGCGTCGAGAAAGACCCTGTCGTGCGAGACGAGGATGAAGCCTTTCTTCCGGTTCAGATAGGCGGTCACGGCGGCCCGCGCCTCCATGTCCAGATGGTTGGTGGGCTCGTCGATCAGCAGAAAGCTGTTCTCCTTCAGAAAGAGAGCGGCGAGCAGCACCTTGGTCCTCTCTCCGTTGGAAAGCGTGCGGAACGGGCGGCGGAGGGCGTCGTCCGCCACGTCGAGGAGCGAGATTTCACGGGCGATCTCCCACTCCTCCGCGCCGGGCGCGACGCTCCGTATCAGCTCCAGCGTCTTCATCTCCTCGTCCGGCACGTCGTAGGGGAAGTACTCGAAATCCACGCTCGACGAGATGGTCCCCTCGTACTCGTACCGTCCGAGCAGCAGATTCAGAAACGTGGTCTTCCCTCTGCCGTTCCTGCCGGTGAAACCGAGCTTCCAGTCGGTATCGATCCGAAAGCAGACGTCCTCGAAAATATTCTCCAATCCGCCCTCGTAGGCGAAGGTAAGGTGCGCGACGTTGATCAACGACATGAACATATCCTCCTGTGAAAAAAGAGCCGCAAGAAAGAGGACTCTCGCGGCTCGGAACACAGCGCAACCGGGCCCCGAAAGGGACCGGCGCGGATATGACGTTGAAGAGTGAAAAAGAGTCGCGGCTTTCTTGCATCGGCATGGCGAAAGAGAGCGACGTTCTTCGTCGCCCGTCCCGTTTCGTTCGGCCTCGAAAATCAGCAAGAAAGATCGCGCATTCTCCCACCCCTGATCGATAAACAACTCCCGACGATTAAAGCACATATCGGAGACATTGGCAATGGGCGGGAAGCGGCGAAGCGCCGCGAGTCCGCGGACTGCGCGCACGCCGTTGGAGAACGTCGTTCGCCGCGTTCTCGGCGCGAGCGACCAGTCAACGGGAGATGTCCTTCAGGAAAACGGCGGGAGTAGTTCCGACTATTCGCCGGAACCAGCGTGTAAGGTGGCTTTGATCGGCAAACCCCGCTTCCGAAGCGGCCCAGGCGGGGGAGAACCCCGCGCGGAGAAGATTTTCCGCACGCCTGACGCGGAGCTGCGCCAGGTAGGCGTGAGGAGGCAAGCCCGTTTCGTCCCGAAACGTGCGAAGGAAGTGCCAGGGACTGAGGGATGAGAGCGCCGCCAACTCTTCGAGAGAGACGTTCGTGTGTATGTTGTCCCTCAGGAAGCTGCAAGCCTCCCGGACGGAACCCCTCGGCGTCCGGCTGGGCGCGGGATATTCGCCGAAGCGTTCGAAAAGGAGCGAAACGAAACGGAGCCAGAGCGCGGAGGCGGCAAGCCTGTCCATAGTCTTCTCCCGAAGCCCTCCGTACACCCTTCGAAAAAGACCGGCAAGTTCCTCCGATTCCAAGACCCCCTGCGCGATGAACGGAAGCCCCCTGTCCCTGCCCCATATCTCTCCGGCTCTCCTGCGGATAGCCTCCGGCTCGACATAGGCCATGCGATACGTCCACCCCCGATCATGAGCCGGATGGCCGTCGTGCACCTCTCCGGGGACAACCAGGCCGAGCATTCCCGCCGTCGCGACGACGTTCTCTCCCCGGTAGCGAAAACCCAGCGCGCCGCCCTCTATCACTCCGAACGCGTAGGTTTCGTGAGTGTGCCGCGCGAAACTCATCTCGCGAAAACTTCCGTCCAAAAACAACGCCTCCGACAGGAGTTCCGACTGCCAGAAACGTATCCTGTTTTTTCCTTCATTCAGAGGAACGGCATCTCCGCGACTGTTCATAGAAAACCTCCACATGCAACAGCAATTCCGTTCAAGAAAATCACCACGCTCTCGGGTATCATAAACCCGACATTCCGCACTGACGATACTTGAAAAATGTTTTTCCGAGCCGAGTCCCATCA
>LVBO01000469.1 GCA_001604435.1 Synergistales bacterium Syner_01 | reverse complement strand
CATCATGGCCGAGGGACAGATGCACGAGCGCACCACGGTCATGGCGCCCAGCCGCGAAGTGCTCAACGAGAAGAAGATCTTCCGGTACGGCGACGTCGTCGCTCTCGCCGTGGCGGACACGAAAGAGCATGCCCGCGCCGCCGCCGCGAAAGTCAAGGTGACGATCGAACAGCTCCCCGAGTACCTCAACTTCCTCGACGCCGTCATGCCCGACGCGATGCGCATCCACGAGGACACCTCGAACATCTTCTGCATTCAGCCGCTTCTCAAGGGCGCGGGGCTTGAAGACGCGTCGAAGGTCGCCGAGATCATCGAATCCTCCCCCTACAGCGCCGAAGGGAGCTTCTACTCCGCCCGGCAGCCGCATCTCTCCATCGAAGGGGACTGCGTGCAGGCCTATTTCGACGAGGACGGCTATCTCACGTTCCAGTGCAAGTCGCAGGGCGTCTACTCCTCCATCGGGCGCATCGGCAACTCCATCGGCATGCCGAAGGACAAGCTGCGCGTGGTGATGAACCCCACCGGCGCCAGCTTCGGCTGGTCCACCAACGCCGGAGACCTCTGCCTGGCGGGAGCCGCCGCCGTCGTTATGCAGTCTCCGGTCTCTCTGTCGATGAGTTACGAGGAGCACCAGCACTTCTCCGGAAAACGCTGCCCCTGCCACTCGAACGGACGCGCCGCGTGCGACGAGAACGGCAAGATCACCGCGGTCGAGTTCGACTTCGGCATGGACCACGGCGCGTACTCCTGGGGCGGCGACGACATCGTCACCAAGCAGCCCCGCTTCGCATTCTTCCCCTACTCCATCCCGCACGCCGCCGGGCTTGCCCGCATCGCCAATACGAACCACAACTTCGGCACGGCCTACCGCAGCTACGGTTCCCCTCAGGCCTACACGCTGAGCGAGGCGCTGATGGATATGCTCGCGGAGAAAGCGGGCATCGACCCGTTCGAGTTCCGCTGGAGAAACATCGCCCGCGAAGGCGAGACCAACATCAACAGCTACCCCTTCCGCCAGTACCCGATGGAAGAGATGATGAAGATGATGCGCCCGGTCTACGAGCGCGCCGTCGCCGAGGCGAAAGCCGCCGATACGCCCGAGAAGCGCCGCGGCGTGGGCCTTTCCTGGGGAGGCTTCAACGTCACCGAGGGCGGCACCGACAAGGCCACGGTCGCCATCGAACTGAACCCGGACGGTACGTTCACGAAGTACGACACGTATCAGGAGCTCGGTCAGGGCGGCGACATCGGCTCCCTGATGCTCACGCTTGAGGCGCTCAAACCCCTCGACGTCACCCCCGAACAGATCAAGCAGGTACAGAACGACACGAAGCTCTGCCCCGACGCGGGGATGTCCGGAGCAAGCCGCACGCACTTCATGAGCGGCAACGCCACCATCATCGCCGCCGAAAAGCTGATCGCGGCCATGAAGAAGCCCGACGGGACCTACAGAACCTACGAGGAGATGAAGGCCGAAGGGCTGGAGACGAAGTACTTCGGCACGTACTCGAACACTTCGGTTCCCGGGCTGTGCAGGCTCGACCCCAACACCGGCGTCGGCGACCCGACGCCCGCCTTCACGTACTGTCTGAACCTGGCCGAGGTTGAAGTGGACACGGCCACCGGCAAGACGAGCGTCCTTCGATTCACCTGCGTCAGCGACGTGGGCAAGCTGGGGAACATCGACGCGGTCAACGGTCAGGCGTACGGCGGCATCTCGCACGCGATCGGCTTCGCGCTCGGCGAGAACTACGACGACGTGAAAAAGCACACGAACATGGCGGCGTGCGGCGTTCCTTATATCGAGACAATCCCGGACGAACTCGACGTCATGTACTACGAGCGCCCCGACGAAGTCGGCCCCTTCGGTTCTTCGGGCGCGTCCGAAGGATTCCAGTCCTCGGGGCACATGGCGGTGCTCAACGCGATCAGCAATGCGTGCGGCGTCCGCGTCTACGAAATGCCCGCCACCCCGGAGAAAGTAAAGGCCGGACTTGCTCTGCTGGCCTCGGGGGGAACCATCGAGCCGCCGAAGAAGTACTTCCTCGGCTCGGATCTCTACGAGGAGCTTGAGAACATCAAGGCCAACCCGGTCCAGGTCGGCCCCGAGGACTACTTCGTTCCTCTGGGCGGCGCCTCCGCGGAACGTTTCTTCTAGGACTCTTTCCGCGCGTTGGAGAGGAGACGCCCGCTCGTTCGAACACAAACGGACGCGGCGTCTCCTTTCTGTTATATTCAATGAAAAACCGGACGACGCCGGAGGGCGCCCGGATTTCGGAGGTACTCATGCGTACGATTCTGCGACGAACATACAGCGTGTGTCCGGTATGTCTGCAAAGAATACCGGCGGTGCATACGGCGTGCGGCAACGAGGTTTTTCTTGAGAAAACGTGTCCGCAGCACGGCGACTTTTCGACGGTGCTGTGGCGGGGCATGCGCGACCTTGATACGTGGCGGGGGAACCGGCCGACGATCGCGGAGGGAGAGAACGAGCAGTGCCCGCATGGGTGCGGCCTCTGTCCCGAGCATCGCCAAAGCACATGCTGCACGGTGCTGGAAGTGACCAAACGCTGTAATCTGCAGTGCTCCTTCTGTTTCGCCGAAGGCGGCCAGGGGGAAGACATCCCGTTCGACCTCGTACGCGAACGGCTTCGCGCGCTCGCGGTTCCGGGTAAAACCCTTGTGCAGCTGAGCGGGGGGGAGCCGACCGTCCGCGACGACCTGCCCCTGATCGTGGCCTCCGCCAAGGAGGCGGGGTGTAAATACGTGCAGCTGAACACCAACGGCATACGGCTCGCGGAGGACGAGGAGTACGTCCGCCGTCTCGCGGAAGCGGGCCTGTCGTTCGTCTTCATGCAGTTCGACGGCACGGACGACGCCATCCATCGCGCGCTTCGGGGCCGGGAGCTTCTCGACATCAAACAGAGGGCGATCGAACGCTGCGCCCGGCACAACCTCGGCGTCACGCTCGTGCCGACGCTCGTGCCCGGAGTCAATACGCAGGATATCGGGAACATCGTCCGTTTCGCCGTTTCGCACAGCCCCGCCGTACGCGGCGTTCACTTCCAGCCCGTCAGCTACTTCGGTCGCATTCCGACGGCGCCGGCCGACAGCATGCGCTTCATGCTCGACGAACTGCTCCACGCCATCGAAGAACAGGCGGGCGACCTTGTCCGGGGAGATTCCCTGCTTCCTTCCCGCTGCAACCATCCTCTCTGCGGATTCCACGGCGACTATATCGTGACGAGCGACAGGAAGCTGCACGCGCTGCACAAAGCAGGCGGGGGGTGCTGCGACGAGCCTGTTTCCGCGGACCGGAACAGAGCGTTCATCACAAGCAAATGGCAGCGCCCGGAAGCCGAAGCGCCCTCCCCCACCCCTGCGGAAGAGGGAAAAAACACCTGCTGCGAAGCCGACTTGAAGACCTTCGACGGCTTTCTTCGCTTCGCCCGCAGGTACAGCTTCACGCTGACCGCCATGGCCTTTCAGGATGCGGGGAACATCGACTTGGAGCGCCTGCGCAGATGCAGCCTCCACGTGTTCGACGACGGGAAGTTCGTCCCGTTCTGCGCGTACTATCTGACCGCATGGGAGCGAGGAACCTGCAATGGATGAAATCAGACGCATGATAAAGGACCGCTGCATGGAGAAGGAAGAGCCGTTCTGCGCTTCGGTCTGTCCGTTCCATCTGGACGTGCGCGAGTTCATCGCCCGGATGCGGCGGGGCGCTTTCAACACCGCCTTCCGCCTCTTTTCAAACACGACCGGTTTCCCCGCGATCGTCGCTGCGCTCTGCCCCGAGCCGTGCACAGCGGTCTGTCCGAGAGGAACGGTCGACGCTCCCGTTCAGCTCAATCTCCTCGAAAAAGCGACCATCGCGTATGCGGCGAACACAAAACCGAACAGCTACAACCTCCCCCCGAAGAAGGGGCGGATCGCCGTGGTCGGGGCGGGGTTGAGCGGCTTGGGGTGCGCGCTGCGGCTGGCGAACAGGAAATACCATGTAGACGTCTACGAGCGAAGCGGCCGCGTCGGCGGACGTCTTTGGGACGAGATGGAT
>LVBO01000468.1 GCA_001604435.1 Synergistales bacterium Syner_01 | reverse complement strand
GGCTTACTCTTGAACGTTTCGACGACTACTGGGGGACGAAACCCGCGTACAAGACCCTCGTGATCCGCTCCATCCCCGAGAGCGTCAACAGGACTATCGAACTTGAGACCGGCGCGATCGACATCGCCTTCAGAATCCCCGTTTCGGACGTTTCCCGCGTGAAGGAGAACAAGGACCTCGACGTTATCGGCGGTTTCGAACACTCCGTGACGTACATGGGCTTCAACTGCGAGAAGGAGCCTTGGAGCAATCCGAAAGTCCGCGAAGCCATCGCGCTTGCACTCGACCTTAACGGCGCTCGGCACGCCGTTTTCAGAGGCACCAGCAAAACCCCTGTTTCGATCGTCCCTCCGACCATCAAGTACACCGACAAGAATCTGCCTGCTCCGAAGCGCGACCTTGAGAAGGCGAAGCAGTTGCTGAAGGAGGCCGGAGTCCAGCTTCCGCTCAAAGCGGAGATCTGGTCGAACTCTTACAAACCCCGTGTTGACCTTGCCCAGATCTTCCAGGCACAACTCAAGGAAATCGGCATCGAAATCGAAGCAAAGGTCCTCGAGTGGGGTGCTTATCTCGATGGCCTGAAGCGCGGTGAGCATGACATGTATATCGTCGGCTGGGTTATCTCCAGCGTGGATCCCGACGGCATCTTCTCCGGCATAGTCCATACCGACGGAGGTTCGAACTACTCCAGATTTTTCAACAAGGATGTCGATGCCCTCATCGACAAGGGGAAAACCATGCCCGACGGTCCTGAAAGAGAAGCCGTCTATATGGAGCTGCAGAAACTCGTTGCCGAGTATCGTCCCATGATTTTCCTCTACAATGAAGAGAACTTCTTCGGCGTGAACAAGAGCGTTCAGCATTTCCATCCAAGCCCCAGGGGCTACCACAATGTCTCCGGAGTCACCTTCAAGTAAGAAAAACAAATAATTGACTCTGCAAGGCGAAGCAGGAGCGTTCCGCTCCTGCTTCGCCTTGTCTCCCGCACCTTGCTGCGGAGATGTCCAGGAGGGATAGTCCATTGCTGAAGTATATTGTGAAACGAATTTTATCGCTGATTCCGGTGTTGCTCGGGGTAGCCTTCATCGTCTTCACGCTGCTCTATCTGACACCGGGGGACCCGGCGCGTATCGTCCTCGGGGAGCAGGCTACCGCCGAAGCGCTTCAGGAATTCCGCGAGAAGGAAGGCCTCAACGATTCTTTCCTCGTTCAATTCGGAAACTACATCTGGAAGGCAATTACCCAAGGAGATATCGGACGCTCCTACATGACGCGCCGTTCCGTGGCGAACGAGATCATGAGCGCGTTCCCGTCGACTTTGAAACTTGCGTTAAGTTGCGTCATCGCCGCCGTACTGCTGGGAATTCCGATAGGTATCCTTTCGGCTATTCGCCAGAACACGCTCTTCGACAACATCACGCGCTTCCTCGCGATCGTCGGGCTCTCGATGCCGGTCTTCTGGCAGGGCGTGCTCCTGATTCTGCTCTTCTCCGTGAAGTTGCGATGGTTTCCCGCTTCCGGTTTCGACACGTGGGCGACGCTCGTGCTCCCTACCCTTACGCTTGCCTGCAATCCGCTCGCGGTCATCACGCGGATGACCCGTTCGAGCATGCTTGAAGTGGTCCGTCAAGACTACATCCGCACTGCCCGGGCAAAAGGACAGACGGAGCAGATCGTCATCTGGCGGCATGCGCTCGGCAACGCGCTCATCCCCATCGTCACGGTCATCGGTCTCCAGTTCGGTACGTTGCTCGCGGGAGCGGTGCTCACGGAGTCCATCTTTTCCATCCCCGGCGTCGGACGCCTTATGGTGGATGCCATCAAGATGCGGGACTACCCTGTCGTGCAGGGCGGCGTCCTGTTCATCGCCGTCGCGTTCAGCTTCGTGAATCTCATGGTCGATCTCCTCTACGCTTGGATCGACCCGAGAATCAGAGCGCAGTACAGATAGGGGAGGAAAGACAATGAGTGGAAATACTGCACCTCGAATGAAGAGCGAGGCCGGCTTCCTCGATATCTGGAGACGCCTTCGCAAAAACCCTTTGGCGATGTTCGGCCTTTTTATCGTCGCCCTTCTTATTTTTCTTGCTATTACGGCCGACGTCATCGCACCGTACAAGTATTATGAACAGGATCTGATGGCCTCCTTCCAGCCGCCTTCGAAAGAGCATCTCTTCGGCACGGACGAATTCGGGCGCGATATTCTCAGCCGCATCATCCACGGCTCCCGTATCTCGCTTCAGGTCGGATTGATCGCCGTGGGCATATCCGTTGTTCTCGGAGGATTTTTCGGAGCCGTCGCGGGATACTACGGGGGCCGTATCGACAACCTTATCATGAGAGGTATGGACATTCTTCTCTCGATTCCATCCATCCTTCTCGCCATCGCCATCGCCGCGTCGCTCGGGCCGGGCCTGTACAACATGATGGTGGCGGTCGGCATATCGACAACGCCTCAGTACGCGCGCATCATTCGCGGCTCGGTGCTCTCGCTTCGGGGGCAGGAGTTCGTCGAGGCGGCCAAGGCCGTCGGTTCCTCCGACACCCGGATCATCATGAAACACATCCTCCCCAACTGCCTTGCGCCGATCATCGTCCAGTCGACGCTCGGCGTGGCGAGCGCCATTTTGACGGCGGCCGGTCTCTCCTTCATCGGTTTAGGCATTCAGCCGCCCACGCCCGAATGGGGCGCCATGCTCTCCGGCGGACGCGAGTACATCCGCGATTACGCCTACATGACGATCTTTCCGGGCCTCGCCATCATGATTACCATCCTGGCGCTCAACTTTCTCGGCGACGGTCTGCGCGACGTACTCGACCCGAAGCTGAAGCGATAGAAGGCGGAGGCGACGACAATGGAAAACAAGAAACTTCTCCTGGACATACAGGACCTGAGCATTCAGTACGAAACGGAAGGCGGCATCGTGCACGCCGTCGAACATCTGAACCTTACGCTGGAGCACGGCGAGAACCTGGGATTCGTCGGCGAAACGGGCGCAGGAAAGACGACGACCGCGCTCGGTATCATGGGGCTGATACCGAATCCTCCGGGCAGAATCGCAGGCGGGAAGATTTTTTTCGAGGGCGAAGACCTTTTGAAGAAAAACGAACGCCAGATGCGCGATATACGGGGCGGCAAGATCGCCATGATCTTCCAGGATCCCATGACCTCGCTCAATCCGGTCATGACGGTGGATAAGCAGATCGCCGAGATGGTGCTCCTTCACAACGACCTCAGCGAGCAGCAGGCGCTTGAACGGGCGGTGGAAATGCTCGAAATGGTGGGCATCAAGAAAGAGCGGGCGCACGACTTTCCGCACCAGTTCAGCGGCGGGATGAAGCAGCGCGTGGTGATCGCCATCGCGTTGGCGTGCAACCCCATCCTTCTCATCGCCGACGAACCCACGACCGCGCTCGACGTGACCATCCAGGCGCAGGTGCTCGAACTGATGCACGAACTGCGGCGCAAGATCAACACGTCGCTCATCATGATCACCCACGACCTCGGCATCGTCGCCGAGATGTGCGACAAGGTGGCGATCATGTACGCGGGAAGAGTGGTGGAGTACGCTTCCACGGAGGCGCTCTACAACCGTCCGGCCCACCCCTACACCGAAGGGCTGTTCAACTCCGTTCCGGACATCGACCGCGACGAGGATGAGTTGAAAGTAATC
>LVBO01000467.1 GCA_001604435.1 Synergistales bacterium Syner_01 | reverse complement strand
CTCTCGATGCCTCGTCTTATGTGCACGAACAACCTTCCAAGCGAGTTGCAGGTGGGACAGGTGATTCCGCAGCTGAAGGGAAAGCTATCGGACGTCAGCAGCGCAAGCTCGGTGCAGAGCAGCTACGAATACAAGGACACAGGCCTTATTCTGAACGTAACGCCCTCGATACGAAGCGGCAACCTTGTCGCGCTGGATGTTGAACAGGTCGTGGAAGATGTGCTCACCGCGATGACGTCGGAGACTCCGGTGACGTCGAAGCGGAAGATCAAGACGAACGTGATGGTCGCCTCCGGCAGTACGCTCATTCTCGGAGGCCTCATCAAGGAAGCGGAAAAGAGCATAAAGAGCCGCGTTCCAGGCCTCTCGTACATTCCGCTCATCGGCGGCCTCTTCTCGCGCTCCGTGAAACAGCGGGAGAAGGTCGAACTGATGATATTCCTTACTCCCTACATTCTGGAGACCCCGCAGGAAGCCGAGGAGATGACCCGCGAGATCGTCGCCGGAGAGCATGGTCCGAGCGCCCCGGAGAGAAGCCTGTGGGAGCGTATGGAGAAGGAGTATCGAGAGTCGATTAAGAAACAGTCGAAATAACGGAAGGTGGAATAGTAGCCGTGAATACAGCCAAACTGCCCGACGTGGAGCAGATAGCGCCGCTCATTCGCGGGAAAGTGAGCCTTGATGCGCTGAAAGCCGCCGGTATTCTGCCTATCAGGGAGAATGAAGAGCGCTTTGTGGTTGCGCTCTCGTCGTTGGAAGCGTTTCCCAATGCGCAGGTTCTGGCCGCCTCGTTCGGAAAAGAGGCGGATTGGGAGTTGCATTCCCGGGAATCCATGGATGCCATGCTCGGCCGTCTGTACGACCTTCGCGGAGGCGTGGGAGACGATACGCTCTCCGCGATGACGGGCATCGACGACGACGACGATCTCCTCCGGGAGGACGTTCAGAGCGACTCCGTGGATGTGCCGGTCATCAAATTGGTGAACGGCCTTTTCCGCGAGGCGTTGAAGATCCGTGCGACGGACATCCACGTCGAACCGTGCGAGAACGAAGTGCTCATCCGTTTCAGAGTGGACGGGGTGCTTCACGACAGACTCCGTCTGCCCAGGAACCAGCAAGCTCCCCTGACCAGCCGCATCAAGGTCATGGCGAGGATGGACATTGCCGAGCGTCTCGCTCCGCAGGACGGGCGCATCGGCATCACCGTCGGAAAACGCGCGGTGGATATCCGCGTCAACTCCATCCCCGTCCAGCATGGCGAGCGCATCGCCCTTCGAATACTCGACAAGGGAGCGGGTTTGCTCTCTCTGGAACAGCTCGGTATGGATGCCGCGTCAAGAGAGGCGATGGAAAGCCTTATTCAGATCCCGCACGGACTCATCCTCTTCACCGGTCCCACGGGATCGGGAAAGACGACGACGCTCTACGCCATTTTGCAGGCTCTGGCGAAGCCGACGGTGAACATTATCACCGTCGAAGACCCGATAGAGTACGCCGTTCCCGGCGTGGGACAGATCCAAGTGAACGAGAAGGCCGGAGTGACCTTCCCGTCGGCTCTGCGCTCGATTCTACGCCAGGACCCCGACATCGTCATGATCGGAGAAATGCGCGACTACGAAACTGCGCACATCGGCGTTCAGGCGTCCCTGACGGGACATCTCGTCCTCTCGACGCTCCACACCAACGATTCGATCTCGGCCGTGGTTCGTCTCATCGACATGGGTATCGAGCCCTATCTCGCGGCAGGGTCGCTGCTCGGCGCCATCGCGCAGCGGCTTGTCCGGACGAACTGTCCTGAGTGCGCCGAGGAGTTCGATGCGCCGTCCCTCTTCCGTAAGGAAGGAATACACAAAGTGATGCGGGGAAGAGGCTGTCCCTCGTGTATGGGCACGGGTTTCAAGGGGCGAGTCGGCCTCTACGAGCAGTTCATCCTGGACGATAGCCTCAGGGAGGCGGTGGCCTCCAACCTCCCGCAGTCGAGAATACGCGCCGAGGCGCGCAAGCACGGTTTTCGCACGCTCTGGGAGCTCGGACTCGACGCGCTCCGCGAAGGGAGAACGTCTCCGGAGGAGCTGCTTCGCGTTGTGTCCGCCGGCGAATTCGCGTCGGACGAGGGAGGAGATTGATAGATGCCTTCATATCGCTACTCAGCATACGATACATCCGGAAAGCTCCGCAAAGGTATTCTCGACGCCCCGTCGAGCACCCGGGCGGGCGAACTCCTCGCGGAGCAGAACCTGGTGGCAGTGGAGATCATCGAAGGCGCGGCCGAATCGGTAAAAAAAGGCAAGATTTTCGGCCTCGCCTATCACTCGCTTTTCTGCAAAGGGCTCGCATCCTACCTGAACAGGGGAGTGCCGCTCGCGGAAGCATTGCGTTTCCTCAGCCGCCACTCTTCCGACCGCCGTGTCTCCGCGGCCTGTCTCCATCTGCACGAGAGCGTACAGGGTGGAAAGCGCCTTTCTGCGGCGCTTGAGGAGACCGGACTCTTCCGGGACGATCTTGTCCGTATCGTGGACTCGGGAGAACGGACGTCCGCCATGAGCAGCGTACTCGAACAGGTGGCGCGCCAGTACTCGATGGAAGACAAACAGCGCCGGAAGATTCGCTCGGCGCTCACCTATCCGGTCGCTATGAGCATCATCGGCGTCGGTGTCGTGGTTTTCCTGTTGACGTACGTGGTGCCGAAGCTGACGGAGCTTTTTACGGAAATGGGGCAGCAGCTTCCGCTTCCGACGCGGATATTGTTGGCGATTACCGCGTTTCTTCGTTCTTGGGGGCTCCCGTTGCTGCTTGTGCTGCTGCTTCTTATCCTGTACATCCGGCGCAGAAAGAAGAAGTTCACTCTGCCTTTTTTTCGGAGGGTACGCGAAAATATCACGCTCTCGCTCGTAATGTCGCATCTCAGCACGCTTCTTTCGGCCGGTATCCCTCTTGTCCAGGCGCTTAACATGGCCTCGTCGATGGACTCGAATTCCCAGCGCTGGCTTGAGGCCGCTCGTCTCGTAAAGGAGGGATTTCGCTTCGACCGCGCCTTGGAGAAACAAGGAGCTTTTTCAGAAGAGGTCATCTACATTCTCAGAATCGGCGAGATGGGGGGCGATTTACCCGGAGCAATCAAACAGGTCTCGGAGATGAACTGGGAAGAAGCCCTTGAGAGTATGGAGCGCCTCTCGACGTTGGCGGAGCCGGTTCTGGTGCTTTTCCTTGGCTTTTCGGTAGGATTTGTCGTCCTGGCGATTCTTCTCCCTATCTTCGAATTGTCGAGTCTCGCCGGTTAGGACGAACTTTCAGGAAAGGAAATGGAGGAAGAAAACATGACATCTTTTTTCAAAGGCAAGCAAAGAAAAGGCTTTACTCTTGTCGAGGTTCTTGTGGTCGTCGTTATCCTTGGTCTTCTTGCCGCGCTCGTGGCCCCGAAGGTTGTGGGACAGGGAGAGGAAGCGAAGCGGACAGCCGCTTCCGTGCAGATTCGCGAGATCGAACAGGCCTTGGAAATGTACAGGCTCGATAACAGCATGTACCCGACGACGGCGCAGGGGCTTGAAGCTCTTGTAAATAAGCCTTCCACGCCGCCGGAACCGCGCCGCTACCGTCAGGGCGGGTACGTCAGGCGCCTGCCGGTCGATCCGTGGGGGAGTCCCTACGTGTACCGTATGCCGGGAGACCATGCCGAATTCGATCTCTTCTCGAAGGGAGCCGACGGAGAGGAAGGCGGCGAGGGAGCGGGAAAGGATATAACGAACTGGGAATAGCCCAATGCGCCCGTTTCAGGAATCGTCTCTCGAAGTGAATAACGTCTTTATCGGCGGCTCGAGTGTTTTTTAAAAAGAGGGAGGGAGATGCATGAAAAAGAAAGTTGCAGGTTTGCTTACGGCTACGCTGCTTGCGGTTCTTGTGCTCTACGCTTTCGCGGGCGCAGCCGAGACGGCTCTATCCGTTGTCGGGGGCGAACCCGCGGTGTATGAATGCGATAACGGGGATGAGGTCGTTGCGCGGTATTACATGCTCTCCGACGAAAGTCTCCGTT
>LVBO01000466.1 GCA_001604435.1 Synergistales bacterium Syner_01 | reverse complement strand
CTCCGCGGCAAAGCGTATATATATGAAACCAACGGAAGCGGAAAGTTTACCGAGGGCGATGTGCCCGCCGACATGGCGGACGACGTGGCTTCGGCCAGGGAAGCGCTGGTAGAAGCCGTAGTGGAAGCCGACGACGAGATGATGATGCGCTACCTCGACGGAGAGACGATCTCCGACGACGAGCTGCTCCCCGTTCTTCGGAAAGCGATCGCCGCGCGTCTTCTGCTCCCTGTTTTTCCGGGTTCTTCCACGCAGAATGTGGGCGTTCATCAAATCCTCGACTTCATCGTCGACTTTTTCCCATCACCGTTGGAAGCCCGGACACGCCCCGCGAAGAAGAGCGACAAAGATATCGAGGTTGCTCCGGATCCCTCTGCCACTTTCTCCGCTATTTGCTTCAAGGTCATGGTGGACCCCTACGTTGGAAAGCTGTCTTTCATCCGCGTCAACTCCGGAACTCTCACTTCCGATAACAACATTTTCAACGTGAACAAAGGCGACGACGAACGAATCAGTTCCTTCAAATTCATGACGGGAAAGGAAGGCAAAGATGTCAAAGAAATCGTCGTCGGTGATATTCTCGCGCTTCCGAAGCTCCAAAGCGTCCAGGTGGGCGACACGCTCGGCATGAAAGGCTCGACGGTGCTGTACCCTCCCATCGACTTCCCGAAGCCCGTCTACAGCGTCGCGATCACGGCAAAGAGCCGTGCCGACGAAGACAAGCTCGGCAACGCAATTACAAAGACGTTGGAAGAAGATCCCAGCCTCAGCTTCGAGAAGAACCCCGAAACGAACGACAGCGTGCTCTCGGGCATGGGAGATATGCATATCGACATCGTCCTCTCCAAAATGAAGGAACGCTACGGTGTTGATCTCGACACAAAGACGCCTCAGGTTCCCTACCGCGAGACCATCCGCAAGACGGCCGAGGCACAGGGAAAACACAAGAAGCAGACCGGCGGTCACGGCCAGTACGGAGATGCGCATATCCGCTACACGCCGCTTGAAAGAGGCGTAGGATTTGTGTTCGAGGACAATATTGTCGGCGGCGCCATCCCGAAGGGATTCATCCCCGCGGTCGAAAAAGGGCTCCGCGAGTCGATGGTCAAGGGCCCCCTCGCCGGGTTCCCCGTAGTCGATTTCAAAGCGACGCTCTTCTTCGGCTCCTATCACGACGTCGATAGCTCCGAAATGGCGTTCAAGCTCGCCGCCCGCCTCTCCTTCAAGAAGGGTATTCTCGATGCGGGCCCGATCCTTCTCGAGCCGATCATGAACGTCGAAGTCACTGTGCCGGAGGACTACCTCGGCGACGTTATGGGCGACTTCAACAGCCGGAGAGGACGTATCCTCGGCATCGACAGCAAGGGACACCAGCAGATCGTCAAGGCGCAGGCTCCTCTTGCGGAGATGTTCCGCTATGCGATTATCCTTCGCTCCATGACCTCGGGGAGAGGCTCGTTCACGATGGAGTACGATCACTACGAAGAAGTGCCGGCCGAGATTACGAAAAAAGTCGTCGCAGCGCACAAGCAGGAAGAAGAAGAAGAATAAGCCTGTTTTCTCGAACATTATTTCTTCCGGGAGCCCCGCAGAATGCGGGGCTCTCTTGTACACGCCACTTTCCTGAGGAGGTTGCATGTGATGAAGAAAAGAGTACTCGTCGTCGGTTCGGGAGGAGCCGGATTGACTGCGGCGATCTCCGCCCGAAAGGCAGGCGCGGAAGTCGTGCTTCTGAGCAAGACGAGGTGCGCCGAAGCCGGGTGCACCGCCTATTCCGGAGGACTCTTCTCCCTCTCGTCCGGGACTGTCTCCCCTGAGGATCATTACCGTCGCATAATGGAAACGGGGCGGTACGTCAATAATCCCTCCTTGGTTCGAACCCTCGCCGATCACTCCGAGGCTACGCTCCGGACACTTTCCGAATGGGGTGTCTCCTTGAAAATCACCACCTCCGGCCATGCGACCGCGAGAAAGACCGCGCCCTCCCGGATCATGGGCGGCGGCGGAATGACCCGAGAGCTTGCCTCAATCGCGAAACACGAAGGGGTCAGCATCCTTGAGAACCATATCGCTTCCCGTCTACTGATAGGAGAGCATGGCGTCGAAGGTGTGGAAGCCGTTGACTGGAAGAAGAGGAAAACATTCACTTTCGGCGCTTCTTCGGTTATTCTGGCGACCGGAGGAGGCGGTGCGATCTACGAACGGACGGACAATCCGCTGCGGATGACGGGAGACGGATACGCGCTCGCACTCGAGGCCGGTCTTGAACTTATCGACATGGAGTACGTCCAGTTCTATCCGATGGGATGGGAGCAGAGAGGATATCCCGTCTGGATGGTCGGGCTGGGGTTGCTTGACTACATTCCAGCAACTGATGAAAACGGCAAAGAGTTCCTCAAGGAGGCTTTCCCGTTATGGGGCGTCGCCACGGGGAAAGAAGCGAATCTTTTTGCCCGCGACCGTGCTGCGCTCTTGCTTGCCGGACATGCCGCGAAGGGGGGAAAGACGCTGCTGCATCTCGAAAAGCTGCGTGAAGAAGACCTCTCTCTCCCCGATGTCCAGGCCTCTCTTTTGTTCGATCTTCCGCCGGAGAAACGTTCCGCGCCAGTACGCGTCAGTCCCGTACAGCACTATTTTACGGGGGGCGTCCCGATGGATTCCGAGGGGAGGACCTCGCTTCCCGGTCTCTTCGTCTGCGGGGAAGTTTCGGGAGGCGTCGACGGCGCGAGCCGCATGGGAGGAAATGCCTTGACGAATATTCTCGTCTTCGGTCTCCGGGCGGGGAAAGCTTCCGCCGAAGAACCTCCGACGCCTTCCAGAGTCGCCGATGCTGAAATCAGAATGCCGGAACGGCTGCTTCAATCGGACCGTGAAGGCGTTACTCCGGCGGAAGTGCGCCGCGAACTCCGCGGCATAGTCCAGGAAGGACTTGCTCCATGGCGGAATGAGGAAGGAATCGAGCGGTGTCTCTCAAAGATCGAAATGCTTAATGTCCCGCGGAGAGCGCTGCGTATTGCCTCTTCTCTCGATCTTCTGCACGCGATAGAATTACACGGCCTTCATCGTACCGCGGAGGCGGTCGGCAGAGCGGCCTTAGCCCGGAAGGAGAGCCGCGGCGTTCATTTCCGGGAGGACTACCCGAACGAACGCGACGAGTGGAAACGGCGTATCAGGGTACTTCTGGAAGGAGGCACGGTAACCGCCGGAATCGGTAACTAACCTGCCCGAGATTTAAAGAGAAGCCCCGCCTATCCGAGGCGGGGCTTCTCTCATAAAAAGGTGTTCCCGAACTCGTTAGAAGTTGTCCTGCGGAGCCCACATCTCAAGGAAATCGAGCTGTTGATTCTTCCAGAGCATCATTGCGGCAGGCTTGTTCAGCGGGTTGTGCGTCGCCTTGTCCACAGTGAGCGTAAAATGGACGAGCCTCAGGTTCTGCGTATCCTCCATAGCGTCACGGATCGCTTTGGGGTCGGCCGTACCGGCGCGTCTGATCGCGTCTGCGACCCATGTGACCAGATCGTACGCGTACGCGACATTTCCCGGTTCGGCCGCCGGGACGCCATACTCCTTCTCGAAACGGGAGAGAAGATAGATCATCTGCGGATTGCCGAGGTCCATGCTATAGACCCAGTAACTTCCCTCCATGGAGTTTCCGGCGATCTCGTGCATGCTCGGGCTGAAACCGTCGCCGCCGATGAAAATCGGCTTCCAGTCAAGTTCCGCCGCTTGCTTCATGATCAGTCCCATCTCCTTGTAAAGAATGGGGAGCGCGACGGCCTCGGCGCCGGTCGCCTTCATCTCCGTCAGCTGAGCGCGGAAGTCGACGTCGCCGCCGCGGAAACTCCAGACCCCCTTCATTTCGCAGCCGAGTTCTTCGATGCGCGCGAGGAAGAACTCCTTGAGCCCTTCGGAGTAGTCGCTCCCGATGTCGGTGATAACAGCCGTGCTCTTGACGCCGAGCTTGTTGACGAGGTAGTCGGCCATGACTTTCCCCTGGTAGGGGTCGGTGTAGCAGAGACGGAACATGTAGGGTCTTACCGTGTTCGTCATCGGGTCGACGGTGACGGCGGGGTTGGTGCTCGCGGTACCTATCTGCGGGACTTCCCCGCTGTTCACAACGGAGGCTATGGCGATATTGAGCCCGCTGTAGTTCGTTCCTCCGATCGCGACGACCTTGTCCTCGTGGATAAGACGGCGGGCCGCCTGAATGGCGTCCTCCTGGCGTCCTCGGACGTCGTAGTAAACCAATTCGAGCGGCCGTCCAAGAACTCCGCCGGCCTCGTTCAGCTCTTT
>LVBO01000045.1 GCA_001604435.1 Synergistales bacterium Syner_01 | reverse complement strand
AAGATCTCTTCCGCACGGCGGGCGGCATCTCCACCCAAAACAAAACCATTCCGGGAGAATCTGGCAATGCTGTTGAGCAGCAAATTTTCACGGATGCTGAACGACTTTATCAGCCCCTCCGTCTCGCGATCCTCCGGAAGATAGGCTATTCCCATACGAAGGGCTTCCGAGGGAGTGGAGAAGAATACTCTTTTGTCTTTGAAGTTGATGTGTCCCGCATCGCCAGGCTCTATCCCCGAGATAGCCTTGAGCAGCTCGGTCCGTCCGCTCCCCCGTAACCCGGCAATACCGAGAATCTCTCCTTTTTTAAGGGAAAAGCTTATGTTTCGAAAACTTCCCCATTGCGTCAAGTTTTCGAGACGCAGCAGTTCCTCGCCGAAATTAGCTGATCTTTTTCGTCCGGATGCCGAAGAGGAAAGTGTTTCTCCGACTATCAGTTCCGCAAGCGAATGATGATCAAGCGTTCCCTTTATCCGTGTTGCGACGACACGTCCATCCCGAAGCACTGTAAGGCGATCGCAAATTTCAAGAAGTTCATCGATATGATGGGAGATGTAGAGGACTGCTTTCCCCGATTCTCTCAATTCGTTCACAATTCTCTTGAGAATAGCGGCGTCGTTCCGGCTGAGCGACGCCGATGCTTCGTCGAGCACAACAATATTCGCGTCCTCGACAACGCACGCTTTCAGGATGAGGAGTATTTGCCTCTCGCTGAGAGAGAGATCTCTCGCCTGAAGGTCGATGCCGATATCGAGTCCGAAACGGTCGAGAATTCGCCGGGCATCCGTGCGAATCCTGCTCCATGAAACGAAACCGGAGCTGTTTTCCAGTTCTCCCAGGAAGAGATTCTCCGCGACCGAAAGATCGAGGACGATCTCCGGTTCCTGCGGAACGATGGAAATCCCCTCTCGTTTGGCTCGCGATCTGCTGAACGATGAAAAGGTTCGTCCGTTCATCGTAATGCTTCCGGAGGTTGGCTCCACAAGGCCCGAGAGAATACCGACGAGCGTCGACTTTCCGGCCCCGTTTTTTCCGATGAGTCCGTGGACTTCTCCGGGAAGCGCTTCGAAATGTACACTCTCAAGAGCCAACGTCCCCGGATAGACCTTGGTGACACCTTCCAGCAGCAGAACAGGTTCATCCATCACCGGGCACGTATCTCCGCCGAGCGCTTGTGTCCGAAAAGGCCTTCCATTTCGGCGAAGTCGGCGCAAGGCCCCGCGAGCGAACCCGCTCCTTCGGCAGTGAGTTCCTGGTATGAGCAGACTCTCAGAAAGGTTCCGACGTAGACGCCGTTCGAGAAACGGGCGCACCCTACGGTAGGCAGAATATGATTCGGCCCCGAGGCATAGTCGCCGAAGACGACAGGCGCGTACTCACCTATGAAGAGGGAGCCGAAGTGCATCAGTTGCGACGCGGTTGCCGAGCTGTCGGCAGTCATCACCTGGAGGTGCTCAGGAGCTATGTCGTTTGTAATGACCACGGCCTCGTCAAGAGACTCCGCAAGCAACACGCGACCGTTGTTTCTCCAGCTTTTGAGCGCGAACTCTCCTGTGGAAAGAAGCGTGGCCTGCATTTCGACAGCGCTCATAACGGATTCTCCGAGCCGCCGGCTTGTCGTCACAAGAACGGTCCATGAATGGGGGTCGTGCTCGCAGCGTGCGAGGGCGTCGGCAGCAACCCACTCGGGATTCGCCGATTCGTCCGCGAGTATGACCACTTCGCTCGGGCCGGCAAGCATATCGATCCCTACAGCTCCGGAAACCTGTCGTTTCGCCTCGGTAACATACCTGTTCCCGGGACCGACGATGATGTCAACTCCCTCTATCGTCTCGGTGCCGTAGGCAAAAGCGCCGATAGCCTGGGCGCCCCCCATGCAGTAGACCTCGTCGACTCCTGCGATATCCATTGCGACAAGCACAGCCGGGTGAATTCCGTCCCATCCTTTACCCGCCGGAGAACACGCGGCTATCCGCCGCACCCCGGCAACCTTCGCCGGAATGGCCGACATCAGAGCTGAAGACGGGAGAGGATATCTTCCAGCGGGAACATAGCAGCCGCAGGATTCCATAGGGAGAAGTCGATGACCAAGCGTTACTCCGGGCGAAATCTCGTACCGAAGCTCCTGCATACAGCTTTTCTGCCGAAGTGCAAAGTTACGGATCCGTTCCGCGGCAAATTCGAGCGTCTTCACCGTCGAGGGCGGTACCTCCTTATATGCGGAGCGCATTTCATCTTTTTCTATACGAAGAGAGGAAGGACGGACGCCATCGAACTTCTCCGTGTAGCTGAGAACAGCCTGATCTCCGCTTTGACGGACGCTCTTGAGGATTCCGCCTACTACAGATTCGACAGAGTTTTCTTCCTCCTGAAAAGTGTATTCTGCTTCTTTTAGTACGATCACTTCGCATTCCTCCTGATCAACTTGAATAACTTTCTCACCGGACATTCAATTGTTTTAACTTGCGAGCCAGCCTCCGTCTATGTACACGATCTGTCCAGTCAAATAATCGGAGGCTTCGCTGCACAGAAAGACCAGCGTCCCCAGAAGATCTTCAGCAGTCCCGACGCGCCCCGCCGGAATTCGTTGCTCGATCCACCGGCGGTGCTCCGGGTCCTGAAAGAACGGCTCGGTCATGGGGGTACGGAAGTACCCGGGACCCATGGCATTCACCTGTATGTTGTGCTTCGCCAGCTCGATCGCCATCGTCCGGGTGATCTGCACCACTCCCCCCTTGGCGCCGCAATAGACCGAGGATTGCGCCAGGCCTATGGCGCTTCCCAGCGATCCGATATTCACGATTTTTCCACGCCGCTGTTTCATCATGATTCTGGCCGCAGCCTGCGCTGTGAAGAAAACGCCCCTGAGATTGACCGACATAATCGTGTCGTACTGCTCCTCCGTAACGGAGACGAAGTCGTTGATCTCCTCGACGCCCGCGTTGTTTACAACGATATCAAGCGTTCCAAGACGTGAGGCCGCATCGGAAAAAAAAGAATCCACTTTTCTCGGCTGCGTTACATCGAGAAAAAAACCCTCCGCCTGCCCTCCGGAGGTTCGTATCTCTTCAGCCGTCAATTTCGCATCGTTTTCGTTTACGTCCCCGCACAAGACGGTCGCCCCGGCCGACGCTAATCCGAGGGCATACCCCTTTCCGAGTCCTCGGGCCGCCCCGGTGACTACGGCGACTTTCCCGGCCACGCTGAATCGATCATAAAAAGTCATTTGATTCGCTCCTTGGTTGTGATTCGCTCTGTCTGTTTTTGCTTCCCTGAGAGAGGGGGAAATAGATGTCTTGATGATGCTTCATCATGATAGCATACGCTTTCAACAATGCAAGCGGCGGAAAGCAAAATGTCCCTTTTTTATGAAACTGCTCTGCGGAAATCGTTCGTCGTGTATAATATAAAAATCAAAAGCGGGCTCCTGCCGCGCAAAACATTCTTTGGAGGCGCGCTCGTGCAGTGGACGGCGTTTTTCACCTACATCCTCATAACATGCAATACTCCGGGTCCGAATGTCGTTCTCGCCATGAACACCGCGAGGGTTCACGGATTGCGCAAAACCCTCCCCTTGATTGCCGGAATGATGTCGGGCCTTCTTCTTTTGATGACCTTCTGCGCCCTCTTCAACCTTCTTCTCGCGAGTCTTTTGCCGGCTCTTCTTCCGCTGCTCAGGACCGCCGGCACGGTCTACATTCTCCGGCTTGCCTGGAAGATCGCTTTCCCTAAGCGAAGCTCCCGGCAGAACACTACGGCCGACGAAGCCCCCGAATTCCGGCATGGATTTGTACTGCAGTTTCTCAACCCTAAGGTTATTCTTCTGGGCCTGACGACACTCTCGGCGTTTATTCTTCCGTGGACAACATCGAAAGCATGGCTTTTCGGTTGCGGCATCTTTTTGACACTGGCATGCAGCAATGGAGTTCTTCTCTGGTCGCTTCTCGGCGCAGCGCAGAAAAAAATGATGACACGACAGGGGCGTTTCTGGGATTATCTTATGGGCGGATTGCTTGCTTGGTGCGCATTCTCGGTTTCGGGGCTGAAAGAGCTGGTTTTCTGATGCCTTCTCCGCTGGAAAGGGTTATGGTGTGCATATCGAGAAAGTCGAGGTGAGAAAAATGTTCGAGCTTGTGACAAACTGGCAGCTTTGGGTGATTCTGGGATTTGCACTGCTGATCGTGGAGATGTTCACTCCGGGCTTCGTCCTCGCATGTTTCGCCATCGCCTGCATCCCTCCGGCGATAATCACGTTCTACGGAGATTTTAATCTGCGTGCTCAACTCGCTGTCTTCGGTGTATCCACTCTTTTTGTCTTCTTCTTCATGCGTCCCGCCGTGCTCAGGTTTCTATCGAACAGAAAAGACTCCCGCACTTCGAACACCGAGGCGCTCATAGGACGCAAAGGGATCGTTGTCAAATCCATATCGCCGGACGCTGCTCGAGGAGGATATGTGAAGGTGGACGGGAAAACCTGGTGGGCCTTCGGCCCGGAAGGGACCGAAATCGGAGAGGGGGCGGGCATCGTCGTCGTGAAAGTTCGGGGAGCCAGCCTGGACGTGCGGCTCGAAGCAAACGAATCATCAGGCGGAGAGTGAACGACAAGACGTTCTGTGCCGGATACTTTTCGAGAAGGATTTTCACGAACACATCCGATAGACGGGGAGTGAGGAAACTATGAGAGAGATCTTGTTCGTCAACAACACAGGCAATACGACGGTGGTCATATTCTTCGTTCTGTTCACTGTGATCATGGTGATGTCGGGAATCAAGATCGTTCCGCAGGCAAACCGCGTTATAGTGGAACGTCTCGGGAAATTTCATAAAATACTCGAGCCGGGAATCAACTTCATCTTTCCCGTTCTCGACCGGAGGAAAGCGATTTCCTGGATAGTCGGAGGGGAAATACGGAATACCACGCTCATCGATATCAGAGAGCAGGTCTTCGACTTCCCCAAGCAGAACGTTATCTCGCATGACAATGTAGTGATGGAAATCAACGCCCTCCTCTACTTTCAAATCAACGATCCGTTCAAAGCGGTGTATGAAATCGCCAACCTGCCGTTGGCTCTTGAAAAACTGACGCAGACCTCTCTCAGGAGCGTGATGGGAGAGATGGACCTTGACGAGATATTCAGCAAGCGCGCTGAAATTAACGAGCGCCTCCGTGTCATCCTCGACGAAGCAAGCGATGCTTGGGGGGTCAAGGTGACGAGAGTGGAGATCCAGGATGTGAATCCACCCGCTTCGGTTCAGGCCGCGATGCAGCGCCAGATGGAGGCGGAACGCTCCCGGCGCGCCATGGTCACCGAGGCCGAAGGGAAAAAAACCGCCCAAATTCTTGAGGCCGAGGGGCATAAACAGGCCCGTATCAACCGTGCCGAAGGAGAAAAACAGGCAGTGATCCTTGATGCGGAAGGACGCGCTCAAGCCAGGATACGTATGGGAGAGGCCGAGGCAGAGGCGGTGGTTAAAGTAGCCTCCGCCGTGAACGCTGCAGGAGGCGATCCCACCCAGTATCTCATTGCTCTGAAATACATGGAAACCCTTTCCTCCATAGCATCCGGAAATGAGAACAAGGTCGTCTACCTGCCTTATGAAGCTACAGCGATTCTCGGCTCGCTCGGCGGCATGAAGGAACTCTTTGCACAGGAAAAAACGAAAACGAACGCATAAAACCACACGGAAGAGAGAGAGGGAGTGTCCGCTCTCTCTTCCGTGTGAAAAATCACTCTTCAAAACGCGCGAAGTCGCCTTCCGGTCCGAGCGCCGCCCCTATCGCTCCAGCGCG
>LVBO01000683.1 GCA_001604435.1 Synergistales bacterium Syner_01 | reverse complement strand
ATTGAAAGTGGAAATTTTCCATGTTGCGGACAGGGCAACGTATTGATGAAAATACACCCCGTGACATCAGGAAAGATGTGTTGAATTTTTCCGTTCATTCTAAAAGGCGGGGTGAAAAAAAGGGAGGGAGTTTCCTCCCCCCCTCACAGCGGTTTTAGGCTTCAGCCTTTACAGGCTGTTTTCCCATCTCAGCAAGCTGTTTGTAGATTTCGTAACGCTCCCGGGCATCCTTTGCCGCCTTTTNNGGGATTCTTCCCGTCCTCTGCAAGTTCGGGGTTATAGCGATAGAGATGCCAGTATCCGGCTTCAACCGCTTTCTTCGTCTGTTCCTGCGTCTTGCCCATTCCGGCGCCGATGCCGTGCGCAATGCAGGGGGCGTAGGCGATGACCAAGGACGGTCCGTTGTAGGCTTCGGCCTCTTTCAGGGCTTTCATCAACTGGTTCTTATCGGCGCCCATTCCGACCTGGGCTACGTAGACGTAGCCGTAGGTCATCGCGATCCGGCCAAGATCCTTTTTCTTCACCCGTTTGCCGGAAGCCGCGAACTTGGCGATAGCAGCCGTCTGAGTGGCTTTCGATGACTGACCGCCCGTGTTGGAATAGACCTCGGTGTCAAGGACAAAGACATTGATGTCCTCGCCGGATGCAAGCACATGGTCAAGTCCGCCGAAACCTATGTCGTAGGCCCAGCCGTCTCCACCGAAAATCCAGACGGACTTTTTCACGAGATAATCCTTACGGCAGGCGATCTCGCAGAGAAGCTTGTTGCCTTCCGCGCCGATATCGCGGTCAAGAACGGCAAGGACTTTCTCCGCAGCAACTTTGGATTTATCTCCGTCATCCATCGACTCAAGCCACTCTTTGAAGACAGCTTTCATATCCTCGGGGATGTCGAGCGCCAAGAGATCATTCATTGCATCGACAATATACTGCATGGTCGCGTTCACGGAGAGCTTCATTCCGTAGCCGTATTCAGCGTTGTCCTCGAAGAGGGAGTTGGCCCATGCGGGTCCCTGTCCCTTCGCGTTTTTCGTGTAGGGCATGCTGGGCGCCGATCCGCCCCAGATCGAAGAGCAACCCGTTGCGTTCGCCACAAGCATCCTGTCGCCGAAAAGCTGGGTAACGAGTTTAATATACGGAGTTTCGCCGCAGCCCGCACACGCGCCGGAGAACTCGAGGAGCGGCTGAGAGAACTGGCTTCCTTTGACAGTAAACCTGTTCGTTCCCTCCGACTTGTCGGATACATTCTCGACAGCGTAGAGCCAGTTCGGTATCTCATGTTCCTGGGAGGCGGTAGGCTTCATCTCGAGCGCGCCCACCGGGCAGATATCGGCGCAGTTGCCGCAGCCCATGCAGTCGAGCGTGTCAACCTGCATCTTGTACTTGGAGCCGGGGAACTCTTTGCCCTTCATTTCGACAGCGCCGAATCCTTCCGGAGCGGCGGCGAGTTCCTGCTCGTTCAGAATAAACGGGCGGATGGCAGCGTGCGGGCAGACCATCGAGCACTGGTTGCACTGGATGCACTTGTCGCTTTTCCACTCGGGAACGTTCACCGCAACGCCGCGTTTCTCGAAAGCAGCGGTTCCTGAGGGAAATTGGCCGTCTTCGCGCCCAATGAATGCGCTGACAGGAAGAGAATCGCCCTGCTGCGCATTGATAGGCATGCAGACATCCTTGATAAAATCGGGAATCTCGGACGGCAGTCCGGACAGAAGGACCGGTTCGGTGGTTGCATTCGCCCACTCGGCAGGCACGTCGATCTTTTTGATCGCATTGATACCGGCATCCACCGCCTTGTAGTTCATTTCAAGAATGGATTCGCCCTTCTTGCCGTAGGTGTGGTCGATAGCGTCCTTCATGTACTTCACGGCGTCGTCGAGAGGGATAACGTTGGTCAGTTTGAAGAATGCGGACTGCATGATCATGTTGATCCTGTTGCCAAGCCCGATCTCTTCGGCAATATCCGTTCCGTCGAGAATATAGAAATTGATTTCATTGGCCGCAAGGGCGCGTCTCATCTTGGAGGGAAGGTGCTTCTCAAGCTCCTCTACCGTGCCCCATTGAGTATTCAGAAGGAACGTGCCGCCCTTCTTCAGGCCGGCAAGGACATCGTAGAGATTGACGTATTCCTGCTTGTGACAGGCGATGAAGTCGGCGGTGTCGATCAGATAGGTCGACTTGATCGGCTTCTTGCCGAAACGAAGGTGCGAAACCGTGATCCCGCCGGATTTTTTGGAGTCGTACGCAAAATAGCCCTGCGCGTAAAGGTCCGTCTCGTCTCCGATGATTTTAATGGAGTTCTTATTGG
>LVBO01000465.1 GCA_001604435.1 Synergistales bacterium Syner_01 | reverse complement strand
GAGCTTCGAAGAGAATCGGTCCGTTCAGCTTCTCGAACGGGCCGGAGAGGTCGATCTTGAGCGTCGAGAGCGTCCCTTGGGCGAAGGAGAGCCAGGAGAAGCAGCGCGTCCACTCTTCGATTTTCAGCTGTTTCAGGGCGAACGCGATCTCCGCCGTCGGCTCCTCGCCGAAGTAAAGGGCGAAGACTCCGGATGCGGGAGAGGAAAAAACACGAGCGTCGACGGGAGCGACGACTGCTTTCGACTCGTCCGCGAACCAGGAGAACGTTCCGTCCATCAGCAGATCCCATATATCGCCGTTCTCGATCTCTCCCTCTCCGGAGACGAGCATGCGTCCCTCGGGGCGTTCGATAAGGAGCGTGGAGTCGACGGTCCCCTTCGCCGAAAAGGGAAGGTTCGTCAGTTCGGAAATCACGTCCAGGCGAAGGTCGTCGACGTTTCCCTCGATGCGCGTCTCCGGGAAAAGCGGCCCGGAGAAAGAGACGACGGCGTTTCCTCCTCTAAGAAAACCGTCGGTAATCGAAAGCTGTTCGCCGGTGGTAAAGGAAGCCCCCGCCTCGACCGGAAAATCGAGAAAATGTCCCTGTCCGTGAAAGGTCATCGTCTTCTCGCCGGGCGTCAGCCTGAGCGAAGCCAGCGAGAGTTCTCCCAAGGGAGTTGTGATCGTTACGGGAGTGAACAGGAGCACCGGAAGCATGAAATCGGCGGCAATGCTGCCGCCGGCGGAGAAGTCCGAGTGGCGGAGGGCGTTGAGCAGCCCCTCTCCCGAGAGGATTCCTTCCCTGACGGTGACCTTCGTCAGGCCGCTCTCGCCCCGGAAAAACGAGAGAACGGAAAGACCTACGGAAAGCTCTTCAGCTCGGGCAACTTCCTGACCTTCGAAGAGAATGCGGATATTCGCCGCATTATAGCCCGCGAGAAAATTTCCTGAAATGCCGTCGGTCTCCAATGTCCATCCAGCAAGATTCGCGACGGCTTTCTCAAGCTCCGTTTTGAAATAGGACGTCCCCGCGTCCTGACCGGAAAGCAGAAAAAATACAGCAAGGAAAGCCGCGCTACAGAGAACGAGGAAGGCCACAGCTGTTTTTTTGAAATTCCCACGCATACTCTCTTTCCTTTCCCGGAGCACTCTCTCGGTGTGTAATATAAAACCATTCTATAATATGCAACCACGCGGGGTCAATGCAAGGCAATACTACTGAAAAGATGATGAAGAGCCAAAAGTGCGCGCTGTACAACCCATATATGGAGCCTTGAAAGCGGAGTGGGAATTGTGGATATGTGGAAAAAGCTGTGGATAAAAGGTGAAAAACAGGGCAAGAAAACAGGCAGTGCGTGAATTTGTGGATAACCGGCGCATCTGTGGATAGAAAAAGCGGCACACTAGGAGCCTGTCTGCGGGACGTCAGTCTGCGATGCGTGTTATTTGGATTTCCGAGGCGACTGGAAGTTCGCACCCGTTATAGGTGAGGAGAAGCTTCCCGACCGCGCGGATCCGGTCTCCTTTTCGAAGTGAAAGCAGCCCCTCGGTCTCGGGGCTCTTGTAGGCGGCGACCGTGACGCGCCCCTCCCTCAGGAGGATGCGCCGACCCTTAAGCTCGGCACTTTCTATCGTCATGAAGAGCGAGAGAAACGAACCGGCGAGCAACGGCGCTTCGCTCCACACCTGCGCGGAGGTGAAAATCCTGCCTTGGGCCCTGCCCCAGAGGCCTCTTTGTTCGGCGCGCGCCTCCTCGAACGCATTGAAGATACGCGCAGCATACTTTCGGTTCGGGGGAATGACGAGAGGCTGTGCGAGCCCCTCCCGCACGAGAAGCTCGTTGACGAAAACTTCGGAGCCCTCTTCTCCGACGAAGACGTAGGCGAGTGTCCGCCCGTATCTGTCCGTTCGCTCGACGTCATACTCGAAGCGAATCGGGCCGCTTGCGAGAAGAGCGCAGTTCAGGAGACGCGCTTCTTCTCCAAGTTCCTCCTCCGGGCGGGACGGATGATGCAGTTCCGGCGTATCCACCAGAAGGTATCGTACTCGCGCGGCTCCCCCATCCGAAGGAAATTCCGCGGTATCTCCGTCGAAAACTCGGATCCCGGCA
>LVBO01000464.1 GCA_001604435.1 Synergistales bacterium Syner_01 | reverse complement strand
GGACAAGAGGCGGCAGGCGTCGCCTGGACGAATGTTTCCGGCGGAATCTCTTCCCGTAAGGGGAACGGACTCGTGCATCTCGCGCTCGACCAGGCGGACCTCGCTTCCGTGGAGTCTTCGTGCGCGATCGGGCACGTTCGTTATTCCACAACCGGAGGATCGGAACTCTCGAACGCGCAACCCCTTACCGCGAGCACATCGAAGTGCCCAATCGCCGTGGCGCACAACGGAAATCTGACCAATGCGCAGGGACTCAAGCTCCTTCTTCAAAACCGCGGCGCAATCTTTCATTCGACAACGGATACGGAAGTGATTCTCCACCTCATTGCCCATCAACCGCACAAGCAGCCCCTGGATGCGCTGCTGGATTCTCTTGTGCGTCTCCGGGGAGCGTACTCTCTTGCGCTGATCCTGGGAAACCGCCTGGTAGCCGCGCGCGACCCTTGGGGATTTCGTCCGCTGGTACTAGGCCGCAGGGATAACATTCACTATGTTTCTTCCGAAACGTGCGCGCTCAATCTTGTGGGAGCGAGCATCGTGCGGGAGATCGAACCTGGAGAGGTTATCATCATAGGAGAAGACGGCGTACATTCGATACGCCTACCTGTCGAGCCCAAGAGACGATTCGGCTGTGCGTTCGAGTTCGTCTATTTCGCCCGTCCGGACAGCGTGATCAGCGGACGTTCGGTCTATGCCGTACGTAAGGAACTGGGGAAAAAGCTTGCGAAAAGAGCGCCTTGCCAAGAAGCCTCTCTAGTCACCGGAATGCCCGACAGCGGAACGATCGCTTCTCTCGGGTACGCGGAAGAGAGCGGCGTTCCCTATGAACAGAGCGTTGTCCGCAACCGGTATGTTGGACGCACCTTCATCGAACCCACGAGCAGGGTGCGGCGCCTCGGAGTGCGGATTAAACTGAACCCCATCACCGAGGTGCTTCAAGGGAAGAACGTCGTCGTCGTCGACGACTCGATCGTGCGTGGAACGACATGCGAACGGATGATCTCCATGATCAAGTCGTGCGGCGCGAACCAGGTTCATGTGCGCATCTCATCACCTCCGGTGCGTTTCCCTTGCTACTACGGTATCGACACGCCCACGCGTGTGGAACTGGCAGCCGCGCGCATGAATCTTCAACAGCTCGAGCAGGAGGTCGGGGCCGATTCGCTGGCGTACATCACGGAGGAAGATCTCCTGGAAGCTATCGGCCTTCCCGCGCAGAGCGTCTGCACAGCCTGCTTCTCGGGAGATTACATGGAAGGCGGCGAAGAGTATGAACCTCAGCTATAAAAACGCGGGAGTCGATATCTCCCTCGCGGATCAGTGGGTCGAGGTTATCAAGGGAATTTCAAAATCGATGCCTGCGAACAAGGACATCCTCGGGGGCATCGGGGGGTTCAGCGGTCTCTACAGACTCCCCGGAGGAATGGCTCTGGCCGGCTGTTGCGACGGCGTTGGAACAAAGATCGAAGTGGCCAGAGCGGCGGGCATGTTCACGCATATCGGCCAGGATCTCGTCGCGATGAATGTCAACGATCTCATCACCTGCGGAGCCCGCCCGCTCTTCTTTCTTGACTACATCGCCTGCGGGAAATTGAATATCCCCGTTCTGAAGCCCATCGTCGAAAGCGTCGCCAAGGCGTGCGGCGAGTGCGGGTGCGCACTGCTTGGCGGGGAAACCGCAGAGATGCCCGGAGTCTATCCCGAGGACGGACTCGACCTGGCCGGATTCGCCGTCGGGATTGTTGAAGAAGAAAAGATCATCGACGGAAAAAGTGTTGCGGCCGGCGACGTCATCGTCGGAATTCCCAGCTCCGGCGTCCACAGCAACGGATTCTCCCTGGTTCGCCGCGTTCTCTTTTCCGAAGGTTCGAAGTATAGCCTCCACAAAGCGATGCCGCGCTTCGAAGGCGCCACGCTTGCGGAAATGCTCCTTGCCCCGACGAAGCTCTACGCCAACACGGCCCTGGGGGCCGTCTCCACTGGAAAAGTGAAGGCGATGGCGCATATTACCGGCGGGGGGCTTGTGGATAATCTCCGGCGCGTTGTTCCCGACGGACTTGGACTCTCTTTGGACTATACCTCTTGGCCGAGGCCCGCAATCTTTTCTTTGCTCTCCGAGGAAGGAGTCGAAGAAGAGGAGATGCGCCGTGTTTTCAACCTCGGTATCGGCTACTGCCTGATCGTCGCGCAAGAAGATGTGCCGCTGATTCTCGGCCTGATCGAATCGCAGGGAGAGCGAGGAATGATTATCGGCGAGGTTGTTGCATGACGTCCTTCTGCATCCTCCTCTCGGGACGGGGAAGCAACATGGAGGCGCTTGCCGACGCAGTACGCGACGGAAGGCTCGATGCGAGGATCGACTTCGTGGCATCCGACACCGCTGACGCCACCGGACTTGAGAGAGCACGGGAACGGGGAATCGAAACCGTTGTTCTTCCGTATTCCTCCGAAGGAAAGAAAGCGTCCGAACAGCGGCTGTCCCGACTCTGCTCCGCCCGAGGCGTCGAATGGATTGTCCTCGCCGGGTTCATGCGCATTCTCTCATCGGAGTTTGTCATGGCGCATGCCGGGCGTATCGTGAACATCCATCCGTCGCTTCTCCCGTCCTTCCCCGGGAGAGACGGCATCGGCGACGCATGGAGATGGGGGGTCGCCGTAACCGGCGTCACGATTCATCTCGTCGACGCGGGGATCGATTCCGGCCCTATTCTTGCGCAGCGGGCCGTAGAAATCCTTCCTGAAGACAGCCTTGAAACCCTGGAAGAAAAAATACATGCGGCCGAGCATGCTTTATACTGGAAAACGCTTTCGGAACTCTTCCGAACGGGGGTTCCGGCTGAAAGGAGATGGCGACGATGAAAGTACGGCGCGCGCTTCTCTCCGTCTATGACAAGACGGGGATAACGGAACTGGCGAAGACGCTGACCGACCTGGGCTGGGAACTCCTCTCCAGTTCGGGTACTGCGGAACACCTGCGGAAAGCGGGGCTTCTCGTTACGGAAGTTGCTGATGTAACAGGGTATCCTCACATACTGGGAGGGAGGGTGAAGACTCTCCACCCCAAAATCTTCGGGGGCATTCTCGCCCGGAGAGAGAACGGCGGCGACCTGAAGGATGTTGAGGAACACGATCTCCCCCTGATCGACATGATTGTCTGCAACCTCTACCCTTTCGAGCAGGCTGCCAAGAAACACCTTCCGCTCGACGACCTTTTGGAGAATATTGATATAGGGGGCGTTTCCCTGCTGCGCGCTGCCGCGAAGAACTACCGGCAGGTTGTCGTGCTTATGGAACCCGAGGACTACCCGACCGTCGCCGAAGAACTGCGGGCGGAAGGAGATGTAACGCTGCCGACAAGAGAGCACCTTGCGATACAAGCCTTTGCAGGAACCGCATCCTATGATGGTATGATCGTTTCCGGTCTGAAGGAGACGACAGGATACGCCTCTCCGGCTCTCCCCGCCAAGATACCGCTCATACTCCAGAAACAACAGACACTCCGATATGGAGAAAATCCGCATCAGGAAGCGGCGCTCTATCTTCCCGCACTCGCCGATCTTCCCTGGGAGCAGCTCTCGGGCAAACCGCTTTCGTACAACAATATTCTGGACGCCGACTGTGCGATGCGCGGATGCGCGCTTCTTCAGAACTGTTGCGGAGCTCTGGTGATCAAGCATACGACGCCGTGCGGCATGGCCTGCGGGAAAACTCCTCTCGAAGCGTATGAACGCGCATACGCCTGCGATCCTGTTTCCGCATACGGCGGGGTCGTCGGCATCTCCAGAAAAGTCGATATGGAGACCGTTCTTGCCCTGGCCGACCGGTTTACGGACGTGCTCGTCGCTCCGGAGTATGATGAGGAGACCGTCGCTCTCCTTGCGGAGAAAAAACCCGCCCTTCGCGTGCTGCAATGGAAGGGCGGCAGAGTGCTTACCGACCAGATTACAGGAACGTGGAGTGGGCTGCTTGTCCAGGCGGATTCTCTGCCGCTTGTTCCGGAACTCGAAAAGGGCGAATGGGTGGGCGCACCCCGTCCGGATCTTTGGGATGACCTGCTTCTGGCGTGGAAAGCCGCCGCGATATCGAAGAGCAACGCCATCGCTCTCGTTAAAAACGGCGAATCCATCGGCATCGGCAGAGGGTGCTGCAGCAGGCTGCACGCGGTTGATTTCGCGGTTCGCCAGGCCGGGCAAAAGGCGAAGGGAGCCGTGCTCGGTTCCGATGCATTCTTTCCCTTTACCGACGGAGTCGAACTCGCCGCAGATGCGGGTGTCGCCGCAATCATCCAACCCGGCGGGTCCGTGAGAGACAAAGATGTGCGCGCCGCCGTCGAACGGCGGGGCATCTCCATGTTCATCACCGGATGGCGCACATTTCGCCACTGATGAAAGAGACGCTGCCGTCATGAAGGGAAAGAAGAACATCCTCGTTATCGGGAGCGGCGCCCGGGAGCATGCCATCGTACACACGCTCTCCCGCTCAGGAACCGTCCGGGAGATTCATGCGGCTCCCGGCAACCCCGGTATGGCGGCGTTGGCGAAACTCCACCCCGTCAGTGATGCATCATACGCATCCATACTCCCTCTTCTGGAGAGGCACGGGATTGATCTTGTCGTCGTCGGACCGGAGGCGCCTCTCGTCGCCGGTCTGGCTGACGAACTCCGTTCGGCCGGCGTCGCGATCTTCGGCCCGGGGCGTGCGGGCGCGCTTCTTGAAGGGAGCAAGGTCCACGCG
>LVBO01000463.1 GCA_001604435.1 Synergistales bacterium Syner_01 | reverse complement strand
CAGGGCGTCGCCGCCTTTGCGGCGGGTATCGACGCGCAGACGTTTCCTTTGGAGCGGAACGGGGTGAAACTGCACCTGCAGCGCATGCAGGCTGGGGGCGCAGCGGGAGAGAAGCAGCTGCTGATGGTGCACGGCTTGACGTACTCCTCGCACGAGTTCGATGTGGACGCCGGAGATTACAGCCTTGCCCGTTACTTCGCATCCAACGGCTTTTCGGTCTGGCTGCTCGATATCGCCGGATACGGATCGTCGCAGGAGGTCGAGGACGGATTCATGCCGAACTCCGACTACGCCGCCGAAGATATCGCGGCGGCCGCGAAGCTGATCCTCGAAACATCGGGGCAGAAGACGCTCGACGTCCTCGGTTGGAGCTGGGGAACGGTGACGGGCGGCCGTTTCGCGGCCAAGTACCCCGAAATGGTCCGGAAACTCGTCCTCTACGCCCCGATCGTCGCCGGGCTCGGCTCCTACGAAGTCGCCGACGCCTTCCATAAGAATACGTGGGAGCACGCCGCCGGGGACTTCCAGGTAAAGGCGGACGACTCCATCGACTACGAGATCACCGAGCCCTGCGTGGTTGCCGTCTTCCAGTCCAACAGCTGGAGATACGACGGGAAGGGAAGCCCCAACGGCGGACGTCGCGACCTTCTGGTGGACGGATCTCAGCGCCTCATCCCGACGGCCTCGATCAAAGCGCCCACGCTGCTGATCGTCGGCGACAAGGACCCGTACGTCTCGGTCGCGCTCTGCGAAGAGGCGAAGGCGACGTTGACGGCGGAAGGGTCGCAGCTGAAGGTCATACATGGAGCTTCGCACGCGATGATGATGGAGAAGCCCTACTATAAGCAGTTCCGCGAGGCGGTATTCGAGTTTCTAAAATAGAGCCGGGCCGTGCCCTCGGGACGTAGAGTTCCGTCCAGTATCACGCTGCGCTTTCGGACCGGGGAGACACCCCGGCGCCGAAAGCGCTTTTTTTCGATATGCTACTCCTTCCGGTAGAGCCTCGCCGCCTTCTCCGCGGAGACGGTGATGCCGCGGATCATGGCGGAGCTGAATCCCTCGTGCTCCATGCAGTTCAGTCCGGAGATGGTACAGCCGTTCGGCGTCGTCACCTTGTCGATTTCGCTCTCCGGGTGCGTGCCGCCCACGGAGAGAAGGCACGCCGCCCCTTTCGCCGTCTGCACGGCCATCGCGAGGGAATTTTTCGCGGAGAGGCCGACTTCGATGCCGCCCTGCGAGGCGGCGCGGATGGCCCGCAGAAAGTAGGCGATGCCGCACGCGCCGAGCGCGGTGGCGGCGAGCATGTCCTCCTCGCGGATGCGGAGCGTCTTCCCCACGTCGTTGAAGAGCTGCTTCGCCATCTCCAGCGCCTTGTCGTCCGGACCGTTGGAGGCGATGCAGGTCATCGACTCCCTCACGGCGATGGCCGTGTTCGGCATTGCGCGGGCGATGCGCATCTGTTTGCCGACCTTCTCCTCGATCTGGCGCAGAGAAATTCCCGTGACCACGGAGATCAGGATATGCCTGTCGAAATCGAGCGCGGGGGCGATCTGCTCCAGCACTCCGTCCACGCGCTGCGGCTCCACGGCGACGATGATCACGTCCGCTCCGTTCACCGCGGCGATATTGTCGCTCGAAACGTCGAACCCCTGCGTTTTGAAGTCCTCCAGAAGATGCACGCGCCGCCGTGTCAGCGTGATCCTGGCGGGGGCGAAATGCCCCGACTGCACCAACCCCTTCGCTATGCTCGTCCCTATGTTCCCCGCGCCAAGAATGGCGATCCTGAATTCTTCCGTCATATCTGCGAACCTCCCTTAAAAAGTGCGGACATCACGTGCACCCGATACCATGCCGCTTCGCTCGCGTGCATGCGAGCGAAGCGGCGACGGGAGATCCGGTGAGCCCTTATAGAGTTTGAGGGAGAGTATAGCAAACGGGCTCGAAAAATAAAAGACTATTTACGCTTTAAAACGTAAAGAAACTTTCGTCGGCTTTTCTACAGCGTCGCCGAGCACGTTCCCTGCCGCGCGGCCTCAGTCTTTGAACGGCGCGGCCTTCTTCAAATACTCCGCCTTCGCGGCCTCGCGGAGCAGCTCGTCGGTCAGAAGATCCCAGCCGGTGAGCGCGAGCCCCTTCGCCGCGAGGAGCACGACGTCGTCGCCCCTCGGCGACAGGGACGCCTCGCGGAACTCGGCCGTATGCCCGGCCACGGAGGGGTCGGCGATGGCGAGGTACTCGTGGATGGTCGGGATTTCGAGCGAGACGTTCCCCAC
>LVBO01000462.1 GCA_001604435.1 Synergistales bacterium Syner_01 | reverse complement strand
CCTCTCAGGAAGCGAGCGCCCCGAAGAGCATCCCGGCCGTCGTCGAGAGCGCTACCACGAGGACCACGTAGGTCGCGGTCTTCCTGAGACCGAGAATGCTGTTGATGACCAGCATGCTGGGCAGCGAGAGCGCCGGTCCCGCGAGCAGCAGGGCGAGCGCGGGGCCTTTTC
Source organism: Synergistales bacterium Syner_01 (assembly GCA_001604435.1). Classification (GTDB taxonomy): domain Bacteria; phylum Synergistota; class Synergistia; order Synergistales; family Aminobacteriaceae; genus JAAYLU01. The sequence goes on along the minus strand of LVBO01000462.1, from coordinate 4,255 downwards.
CCATCCCCGCGCCGAGCAGCCCCTGCAGAATGGGAACCTCGGTCAGCGTGGCGAAGTACATGAACGCGCCGGAGATGGACGCGAAGAAGTTCGCGGCCAACGAATTGCCGCCCACCAGCATGGCGACGTACCGGCTCGGGATGAGCGCCTCGTGCCCCGGCCGTCCGAGGAGGAACCCCGCGACGAGCACGCCGCCGAAGAGCAGCGGCATCACTTGGAGCGCGTACCCCCATGTCGACGTGTACCAGTCCTGCCTCTCGTCGCGCGTGAACCACAGCCACGAAGTAAGGAGCGTAACGGCGAGCCCGGCCCCGGCGAGGATCCACTTCAGGCTGTACACGCCCTCCCAGAAGGCGTTGGACGTCTTGGGCGCGGCCCAGTTGGCGAACACGAGAAAGACCACCATGCTCGCCATGGAGACGACGGTCTTCCACAGAGGACGGTCGCCCTCATCCTCGGGAATCTGCACGAACCCCTGCTGCCGCTCCTGCTCCTCCTTGCCGAAGATCGCGGCCATCAAAAGACCGATGACGACGCTGAAGAGGACCGCCCCCACCGCCCGCGCGATGCCGAGTTCAAGCCCGAGCACCCGCGCCGTGAGCACGATGGCGAGCACGTTGATCGCCGGGCCGGAGTAGAGAAAGGCCGTGGCCGGCCCGAGTCCGGCGCCCCGCTTATAAATACCCGCGAAGAGGGGGAGCACGGTGCATGAGCAGACTGCGAGCACCGTGCCGGAGACGGAGGCCACGGAGTAGGCGATCCACTTCTTCGCTTTCGCCCCCAGATACTTCATCACCGACTGCTGGCTGACGAAGACCGAGATAGCCCCGGCGATGAAGAATGCGGGAATCAGACAGAGCAGGACGTGCTCCCTCGCGTAGTCCGCCATCATAGCCACGGATTCCGCAAGCCCCGCAAGGACGCGCTCGTTCCCCTCGGGGATGAAGTAGAACGTCAGAAAAAACGCGGCTATCCAAAAGAATTTTTTACGGTCGCTCATAGTGCGCTCCTCTCTTGTATTCATGGCGATTATGTGGCATTTTCACCACTTAAAGAACTCAAAAAAAACCCCGCTGGAGCGGGGGGCGCCTGTTCCGCTCTACCCTTTCGCCTTCAGAAGCAGCTCCTTCACCTTTTCGTAGGCGGGAAGATGCCCCGCCGAAAGCACCGTTCCGTCCACGGCGAGCGCCGGAGTCGTCATGACGCCGAATTCCATGATCTTCATAATGTCCGCGACCTTCTCGATCTCGTACTCCAGACCGAGTTCCTTCGCCGCCTGGTCGGCAAGTTCGCCGAGCTTCTTGCACTTCGGGCATCCCGTGCCCAGAATCTGTATTTTCATCGTATCTCCTCCTGATCGCCGGTCTTCTCCGAAGCCCCGCATCCGCAGAGCAACACCATCGCCCCGAGCTCGTCTCCCGAAACAACCCGCTCGATGCAGGCGAGGAGCGATGCCAGACAGGGCATCCGCAAGCTGTAGTAGACGTTCAGCCCTTCTTTCCGATCCCCCAGAATGCCGATATTCTTCATCAGCGCAAGATGCTTGCTGATCGTCGTCCGGTCGAAGTTGAACATCTCCGCGATCTCGCACACGCACATATCCTTCTTCGAGAGGGCTTCTACGATGCGCAGGCGGACGGGATGCGCGATACCTTTGAGGATACCGACCTTTTTGAGATTCAACACTTCTTTGTCCACGACGACGCCCCCTTATGTGGCAATAATACCACATAAAAAACACCCGTCAAGCGATGCTTTCCTCCGCTCCTTTCAGAACGAATGGCGTCCATCGGCGCCGTGGATCATATATTCCTTTTTCTCGAGTCTATTGACAAAAAGCGTTAAATTTTCTATCATTCAGCTCAATGCACTGGTCGACTTTCTCCCCTGCTTCTCTTTCCCGAGCGGAGAATTTTCGAGCAATCTTTTGTCAACACAACGAGGTCATTCGATGAATACTACGTACCGGTTCATGCGGCGGGGGGAGGAGGAGCGCGTCTGCGCTCTCGTCGAGAGGGTCTTCAACGAATTCGTGGCCCCGGACTACAGCCCCGAGGGCATCGAGGAATTCTTCAAGTTCGCCGCCCCGGCGGCGTTGCGGAACCGCGACGGCGATACACATATCGTCTTGCTTGCCGAAGAAGGGACGGAGCTTGCCGGGGTCCTTGAAGCACGGGACTGCAACCATATCTCCCTGTTCTTCGTGGATTGGGGATTCCACCGCAAGGGCATAGCAAAAGAATTCCTGCGGCTGGCGATACGCGAGTGCAGAAAACGCCTCCCCGACCTGCGCAGCGTCACGGTCAACTCCTCGCCGTTCGCGGTCCCGGCGTACCGGAAAATGGGCTTTCTGGAAACCGGTCCTTCCAGGGAAGCGAATGGTATCATCTTCGTGCCTATGGTCTGCGCGCTCGACGAATCGCTTCCGTCGCTCCCGACGTCTCCATAAGGTGCAAAAAGACCGTTACCGCCAGCAGATCCGCCGCGCCTCCGGGGCTGAGACGACATGAAGAAAACAAGGCTCCCATCTCCCGGACGGCGCGCACCCCTTCTTCCGTACGCATGCCTCCCAGGGCGAGCGCGTTGCGGGCCGCTTGGCGGACGCTCCGCTCCCCCTCCCGCCCTCCGCGCGCGAGGATGTTCGTGTCCTCCGCCGCCGTCATCAGAAGGAGCAGCGTCTCCGCAAGCGCGTCGTTGAGCGCGGCGCCGTTCGAGAGCAGTTTTTTCAGGCATGGAAGAGCGGTCGTGACGACCGCGGGAAAACCCCGCTCCGCCTCGCCGCGTATTCCGGTCACACCCTCCGCGATGTAGAGCCTCTCTCCCGCCGTTCGTTCCGAAGGCTTTTTCTTTTCCGCATCGGTAAAATCCCGCTCCACGATACCGTGAACTATCTCCGCGCCCCTTCCGGCGCAGGCTTCGGGGGAGAAATCCGCCCCTTCCGCAAGCAGCGTGCCGCTTGCGGCGCAGAGCAGGCCGAGAGAGAAGATCAATCCTTTATGCGTGTTCACGCCCCCCGTGGCGGAGAACATCGCCCGTTCCGCGCGCACCCCCTCTTCGCGGAGCAGGGGAAAGAGCGCGGACGCATCGGGTGGAGGGCACTCCGCGCTTCCTCGCTCCTCCGCACGAGCCCCCGGCGCGAAAGAAACGCCGAGCCGGACGAAGCGCTCCCAGAAGGGGGCGAGCGCGGCGGCGCTGGAAAGGAAGGTGAAGTAGTCCATATCGGTGTGCGCTCCGTTCGAGATGGGGGTCACCAGTCCGGGCTTCGGCGCGACGGCCGCCTCGAAGAGCACCGCCGTCCCCGCGCAGCGACCGATGAACGCGCAGAGCGGCCCCGTTTCGTCAAGGGACTTCGCGCCGTCGCAGGGATCGGGATCGTCCGCGCTTTCGGTATACGGGACGTTTCGTCCCGTAGCGAGACGCGGAATCGCCTCTTCGTTCGCGTCCTTGCGGCACGCCCCCCCTCGCTCCGCGATACGCTCCACTGCGCTCCGCAGCTCCTCCGCCGCGTGCGCGCGTCCCCTCACGCACGGCACGGCCTCGCCGCCGCAGACGATGCACCGCCGAGGCGGAAGTCCCAGTTCCCGCCTCCCCGGCGCCGATCCGTCCGGACACGTGACGTCGACATCGACGAGCGCGCCGCACGGATGCGTCTCCTCGAAGGCAACCGCGCGGCGCTTCACATCATTCCCCTCGCCGCGGACGGCGCAGAACCCCTCCGGACCGTCGGCGGAGACGCGGAATTCGTACGAGAGCACAAGAAGCCCCTCCCGCGCCAGAAACCCGCGAAGCTCGTCGAACCACTCCCCGGCCGCCCGGTCGTACCCGCCGCCGAGACGCAGCGGCGCGGGCATCCTGAGGGTGAAGGAGAGCAGCGAACAGTCGGGCGGAAGCGCGGCGGCGAGGTCGAGCCGACGGCGCCACCGCGTCTCCCGCGCGTCGAGAGGCGACTCCATCAGGCCTTGAGCGCTCGCTCCAGGGCCGTCTCCAGGCGAGCCCGGAGCGTGCACTCCAGCGCGCCTCTGTCCTGAATACGCACGGCGGCGCCTCTGAGGCCGGAGGCGGCGACGACCTCCTCGGCGACGGAGCGAATACGCGCCCCGAACTGCTTGAAGACGATGCTCTCCACGTCGAGCTTGTTCTCCTCCCCCTCCGCGGGGCCTACCGTCACGAGCACGTCGCTCGATTCAAGCGATCCCGCGACGCTGTTTTTCACACCGTTCATACAACTCTCTCCTTTCCGCGGACGCGAAGCGTC
>LVBO01000461.1 GCA_001604435.1 Synergistales bacterium Syner_01 | reverse complement strand
GGCCTGGGCGGCGGCGCGGCGGCGCTCCCGTGGACCTTTTTTCTCTTCGTGTTCGCCGCGGCGAGTCTGCTGGGACTCCCGGGGACTCCGGGGTTTGCAAGCAAGGGATTGATCAAAGAGGCGCTTCATGGTTTTTCGCCGATCGCGCTTTGCCTTCTTGCCGCGAACGTGGGGACTGCGGTTTCTTTTTTCAAGATGGGAGCGTTCGCCTTCGGCGGCGTCCAGAAGAGCCCGAGGAAAATCCTTCAGGGGAGGCTGCGTCTTATGAACGGCGGGATGCTCATGCTCGTTTTTTTTCTCTTGCCGCTGGGGCTGTTTCCCGGTTGGGCGCCGTCGTTTCTGGGTGTGGAAGGAACACGGTTCTACTCCTTCGCAAAGTGTGCCGAAAGCCTCTCCGTGGCGCTTGCAGGAGCGCTCCTCTTTGCGGCGTACCGGAAAAAACCGGGATTCGCCGATGCGCTTCTGCGACGGATCGACGAGGCGGGGGGCTGCTTTTCCTGTGTTTTGGACAGAGGAGGCGCCTTCGTTCGGAGCGTGCAGAGCGGACTCCTTCGCGGATACCTCTTCGCCGCCGTCGCGACCGCTTTGCTGCTGATGCTGTGGTTTTCCCGGTAACTGACCAAAGACGATACGAGGAGGCTCTGCTATGATCTTTCCAAACTATTGGATGCTGTTCTCCATCCTCTTCCCGATGACGGCGGCCTTTATTCTTCAGTTGCTGCATCATTTCGCACCCTCGAAGACCGGAGGATGGATCCTTCTTTCCTGCGGTATCACCTCGTTACTGACGTTCGGTGCGGCCGTTTCCGCGAGTTCCGGCGTCAGGGTGCTCCGGCTCGGGGGATGGGGCGCCGATTTGGGAATTCTCCTTGTTTCGGATCCTTTGTCGGCGGTTTTCCTCTTCATTTCCGCTTTCGGAGGAGCCGCCGCCGTATGGACGACTTTTTCGAACATCTCCAAATCAGGGCCGACAGCGGAGCAATGGCGTCTCTGCGGTCTTTTTTTCATCCTCTGGGCTTCACTCAACGGGATTCTGACGACAGGCGATCTCTTCAATCTCTTCGTTTTTTTCGAAATCCTTGCCGTAGCCGCCTACGTCCTTACAGGAGCCTCGAAAACGCGGGAGGCCCTGGAAGCCGGGCTCAAATACCTTGTTCTGGGTACGGTCGGCGCGCTTCTTATTCTTCTGGCGACGAGCATGCTGTACATGGGGGGCGGAATACTGAATTTCGCGCTGCTCTCTTCAGTTGTCGGCGGCATCCCGCGTGGAGCGCTCGCCGTCGCGGCCGGATTCATGATTGCGGGACTGGGACTCAAGATGGGCATGGTCCCGTTCCATTTTTGGCTACCGGATGCGCATTCATCGGCTTCGACGGGAGTGAGCATGCTCCTCTCCGGCGTTGTCGTCAAGGCGTCTTTTTATTCTCTGCTCAGGGTGACGACGCTGCTCTTTCCGGCTGAACAGGCAGGTTTTTCAATACCGGATACACTTCTTGTGCTGGGGCTGCTCTCGCTCTTCACCGGGCATCTTTCGGCGCAGCGGCAGACGAGCATCAAGCGCATGCTTGCCTGGTCGACCGTGGCGCACATGGGATATCTGCTGATCGGCATCGGGTGCGCTTCTCCTCTGGGAGTGGCCGGGGCGCTCCTTCATTCGTTCAACCACGCTGCGGCAAAAACGGCGCTCTTCCTCGGAGCCGGAAGTTTTTCGACGCTCTCCGGCAGCAAGGAGTGGCGTTCCTTTACCGGTCTCGGACGACGTTTTCCCCGCGAAGGCGCGGCATTCCTTCTGCTCGCCGCGTCGATCATCGGACTGCCGCCGCTGGGCGGCTTTTGGGGCAAGTGGATGATCGTTCTTGCTGCGATGGAGAAGGGGCGCTGGATGACCGCCGTCGCAGTGGAGCTTGGAACGGCGCTTTCCTGCGTCTATTATGTTCCCGTGCTCTTTCGTCTGTTCTCGCCCCGCCGGAGCGAGGAGACGGTTCCCGTCGGCGTTTTTCACTCCGGCATGCTCTTTATCGCGCTTGGAATGACGCCGCTTCTTCTCGCCCTTTTTTACTTCGTACCGTCGTTGTACGAGTACCTGATTGCCGCAGGAGAGTGGGTCGTATCGCCCGCGCTGTACAGAGACGCCGTTCTGGGTTCGATGGTTCCCTGAGTCGTACCCTGCCGGAGAGCCCGGCTGAATCCGGAAAAAGGAGGCTGAGAGGATGACACGTTTCAATGATCGGCACAAGTTGTTGGAAAGTCTGCAACGGCTGCTTTCAGAATCCCGAAGGACTGCTTTGAAAGCAGTCAATGCCGAGATGCTTCGGTCGTACTGGGAGATGGGGAAGGCTCTTGCCCAATGGGAGGAAACGCACGGCGACTCTCCCGACCTTCTCGAAGGCGTTGCCGCGGGTCTTGCGTCGGATTTCGGCAAGGCGTTTTCAGCGAAGAAACTCGCCGCTATCCGGAAGTTTTTCAAGGAATACGAAAAACGTCCTCCGCTCTTCCGTTTCAGAGAGGAGAGCGATCTGGCCGAATCCGGACTTCGCTCCCTTGATCCCGGACTGAGCTGGAGCCACTACACGGTGATGATGGATATCGAAGATTCGTCCGTCAGGTACGAAGTCGAGCGAAAGGTTTCGCGCGAAGGGTGGACGGCCTCCGAACTCGAAAAGCAGCTACGCGCCGCCGGGGAGCAAACCTCCGACGTGACGGGCGATATGCCTCTCTTCGAGGAGAGAACCCCCCCCTCACCGGAAGACTTCGTGGATGATCCCCACGTTCAGGCGTTCATGGGAATCCCCGACCGTCAGCGGCTGACGGAGAGCATTCTAGAAAGGGCGTTGCTCGATCACCTTCAGCGGTTTCTTCTTGAATCCGGCAAAGAGCTCTATCTTGTGGAACGTCAGAAAAAGATGGAGCTCAAGGGAGGGGCGCGCTATATCGACCTTGTTTTCTACTCGCGTTCGATCCATGCTTTTCTCCTTGTAGAGATGATCTGCGGAGATTTTTCGAGCGAAGATGAAGAAAAGCTGTCGCTCGTTCTGGAACATATGTCGGAAGAAAGCGCGCTGTCCCACGAGAACCCTCCGGCGGCGCTGCTTATCTCCGTGTCTCGAACCGCCGGGAGAATGAAATATCTCTTCGCGTCGAAAGAGCGGGAGGTGGAGTACAGGCGTTTGCTTCCCTCGGAGGACCAACTTGCCGTCGAGATTCGGAGAGAACAGGTCGATATACTGAAACGATATCCTCACTTGGAGGATGAGTAGCGGTCTTCGCGGCCGGAGCGAAGAAAGTACGCCGAATGTACGAATTGCGGCTTGACAAATGACGTCGGGAAGGGCTATAGTGGATACAGAGGGACCTTGAAAAAGCAGAATATTCTGCGCATCGAATGCGTTCAGGGTGTTTTGCCCCTATAGGGATATTGTCTATTTTTTTCGGGGGAGCGAAAGCTCCTCCGATTTTTTTGTCTATACTATTTCATACAGGACACGGAGGGGACAACATGGCAAAACCAATAGTTGCGCGTTGGGAGTGGAGAACGTTCGGAGCGGGATTCGAAGAGCCCGAAGCGAGGATCAGGCAGTTCGAGCAGGGGAACTATAAAGAGAGCGAAGAGGTCTACGTGCTCTCGAAGAACAGCGACGAGAACGTCAAGGTCCGGGACGATCTTCTGGATATCAAATCGCTTCAGGAAGTGAATGCGGACGGGTTGGAGCAGTGGTTCCCCGTCATGAAGGCCGGGTTTCCGATTCCTATAGACGATCTCCGGAAGCTTTTCTCCTACTTTAAAGCCCCGGAACCTATTTTCGGCAGAAAAGAGTACACGTTCGATCAGTTCCTTAACGAAATCGTCCGCCCCAATCAGAATCTGCGCCTGGTGCACGTGAAGAAGAAGCGCTATATCTACGTCATCAACGGGGCCGTCGTCGAGATAGCGGAGACGGATTTCGACGGAGTGGCGCTGCGCACAATCTGCGTCGAGCACGAGGATCCCGCCGTTGTTATGCAGACGGTTCGCGAACTCGCTCTGGAGTCCCTTCCGAACATCAACTACATCCAGGCGATGAAGAAGACCGTAGGGATGGCCTAGATCATGGATATGCTCAAGTCGGTCATCGACGTAGGCACGAACTCGATCAAGTTCTATGTCGCGCGGAAACGCCCGGATGGAGCCCTGGAAGCGTTGCTCGACAAGAACGATATCGCGCGCCTCGGCGAAGGTCTTCGCGAGACGGGCAAGATTTCTCCGGAGCCTCTGGAGCGAAACGCGCGTTCCGTGGCCGCTTTCGTTGAAGAGGCTCGTTCTCTCGGCGTGTCTTCGCCTGAGATAGTGGGAACGATGGCCCTTCGAACCGCCTCGAACGCTTCCGAGTTCGTCGCGAAGGTAAAGGAACTGACCGGTCTTTCGTTGCGTGTGATCGAAGGGGAGGAGGAGGCGCGCCTTTCGTACCTCGCGGTTCTCTCCGCCCTTCCCGTTGGAAAAGGGGAGCTTGTGACCTTCGATACCGGCGGAGGCAGCACCGAGTTCGTCTACGGCAGGGAGGCCGAGATGCTCCGCAAGTTCAGCGTGCCGCTGGGGGCGGTCCGGATCACCGAGGAGTTTTTCAAGGACGACCCGGTTCGGGAAGAATCCGTTGACGCCGCGTTCGCCGAGATTCGCAAAAGTCTGAAGGAGGGTGGAGCGGGCGGTTCACCGGATATGCTCGTCGGGATGGGGGGAACGGTGACCAGTCTTGCCTCCGTGAAGCACAAGATGGAGGTCTACGATCCGGATATCGTACAAGGATCGGTCTTGACGCTTGATGATATCCGGGGGATGATGAAGATGTTCTCCTCGATGACCCTGGAGGAACGCCGCGGCGTGGTGGGATTGCAACCGAAGCGCGCCGACGTGATCCTTGCGGGAACATGTATCGTCAACGTTCTGCTCGAAATCTTCGGCGCTTCGTCGTTTACGGTGAGCGACCGCGGACTTCGGCATGGGCTCGCGTTCGAGCTCTTTTCGAGGTAGGTAGCTTCATGTAAATCCGGGTGTTTCGCTCCGGACCGGCTTCGTATATGTTGACGGTGTCGAGCGTATATGGTATTTCAAATTCCTCAGGAGGTGTTCGTGATGAAACGGATTACCGCAGTTGTGTGTCTTGTTTTTCTGATGGCGCTGGCTCCGGCGGCATTTGCCGCATACCCCGAGAAGCCCGTCCGGGTTGTAAATTACGTAGGTCCGGGTGGACTGATGGACGTAACGAGCAGAAAGTTCGTCTCCATAGCGGCGAAATACACGGATGCGACTTTCGTTGTCGAGAACAAGGAAGGCGCGGGCGGACTCGTCGGAATGCAGGCGGTTCTGGAGCAGCCCGCGGACGGGTACACGGTGTTCGCGGCCACGACGTCGAACATCGCCAAGGTGCTGACCTCCAAAAAGGACGTCGACGAGTTCATCTGGGGATTCGAGTGGATCGCGATGCTCATGCGGGACCCCGAATGTCTTATCGCGGCCAAAGACAGCCCTCTGAACACGTGGGAAGCGGTGCGCAAGGACGCGATGGAGAAGAACGGCGCACAGCTCTGGACAGGCCCTGCCGCCGGAGGCAACGACCATCTCATGGCGATGAAGGTGTGGGACAAGTCGGGGATGAGCGCGAAGTGGATTCCGTACAGCACGGGGCCGGAGGCGATGATGGCGCTGCTGAGCGGGCAGGGCGTCGTGTATGTCGGCAATCCTGCGGACATTGGCGGCCGCGAAGGGTTCTCCATCATCGCCGTGGCGCGGAAAGAGCGGCTCGAAAAATTCCCCGATGCTCCGACCTTCGTCGAACTTGGCGTCGAAGGCCTTGAAGAAGAGGCGATGTGGCGCGGTTTCGCGATGAAGAAAGGCTCTCCCGAAGAAGCCATGGTCTGGTGGGAAGAGCTTCTGAAGAAAGTTGCCGCCGATCCCGAATGGAAAGAGTTTCTCGAAAAGGATGGAATCGACGTCGTCGACTACGGCCGCGAGAAGTTCAACGCACAGGTGCGGAAGGATATCGACAGTTTTACGCTTTACCTCAAGAAGTACGGTTTGATAAAGTAAGCCTTTCGATTCGGATACGGGCCAACGAGTGCGGGGCGTCGTCCGAGACGGCGGTTCCCCGCACTTCAACTTGGTGGCGTACAATAACGATGGAGCGGGGGCGCTCCCGGAGGTGGTTCCATGGAAACTCTGCTTCTTTTTCTCGGCGGGGCCGACAGCTTTCCCGTCTGGCTTCTTTCGTTTCTTGCCGTCGTCGCACCTGCAGCTTGGTTTTCTCGTGGTAAGTACGCGCCTTTCCGCGGGCGTATCATCATCTGCGTCACGCTCCTCTTTCTTGCCTTCGCTTTTTTTCTTCTCTCCTTCGGACTGGAGGAGATCGAAGCCGTGGGAAGCAGCGCCAGAACGGCGCCCAGACTTTGGGCGGCGGGTCTTGCCTTTTTCACGCTGGATCAGCTGCGCCGTACGCTCCAGGGGAGAGCTCCCGCCGATCCGAAGACGGGGGATGTGAAGCGCGTGCTGCTGGCCGCGGCTATTGTGGCGTTCGCACTGTGGGGGATGGACATCGCAGGATATCTGATCTCTTCAGCCGGAATGATCCTCTGTCTTTTGCTGCTCTTCGGCGAACGGCGTCTTCTTGTCCTGCTTTCGCTTGCAGGGGGATGGACGCTCTTTTCATGGATTGTCTTCATACGCCTGCTGCATCTCTCGCTTCCTGCGGGTATTTTCTTCGGATAGGGGGAACGTCGTATGGAAACTCTCTCCCACTTGATGGACGGACTTCAAATGCTTATGGGCGTCGCTCCGCTGCTTGTGATCGCAGCCGGCGTGGCAGTCGGCATACTTGCGGGCGCCATGCCCGGTATTTCACCCTCGATGGCCGTCGCGCTGCTGCTGCCGTTTTCCTTCGGGATGACGCCTTCGATGGGACTTGTTCTGCTCTGCGCCATCTATCTTGCCTCCAACTACGGAGGTTCCATAACAGCCGTCATGGTGAACACTCCGGGGACTCCCTCGGCCGTGGTTACCGCCTTCGACGGATATCCACTCACCCGAAAAGGGGACGCAGGAACTGCGCTCGGTGTTTCCCTTGTCTCTTCCGTGGCCGGAGGCTTCATCGGAATTATTATCCTCGTTCTTTTCTCTGCGCCTCTTGCACGCATGGCGCTGAAGTTCTGGCCTGCGGAGTACTTTGCTCTGGCAATTCTCGGACTCTCCACGATCGCCTCTTTGGGAGGAGGACGCTGGCTTGAGTCCTTCATGGCGGTGCTTCTGGGGCTGCTCCTGAATACCATCGGGCTCGACCCTCTCAGCGGTGTAAGCCGCTTTACGTTCGACGTGGTCCGCTTGTACGACGGTTTCTCCTTCATTCCGGTGCTGATAGGCCTTTTTGCTCTCAGCGAGGTCTTTTCCGGGATCGAATCGGGAGAGGTCGGTATACCCCCCGTGCAGCCCGACAAGGAGCGTTCCCCCTGGCCGACGGTACGCGAATACCTGAAGCTGAAATACTCCATGATTCGTGCAGGGGTTCTGGGTACGGTCATCGGAGTCTTCCCCGGGGCGGGCGGAACGATTGCCTCCTTCATCGCCTACGACGTCGAGAAGCGCCTCAGTAAAGAACCTGAGAGTTTCGGAAAAGGCGCTCCCGCAGGCGTCGCCGCCGCAGAGGCCTCCAACAGCGCTTCTGTGGGCGGGGCTCTTGTTCCGCTGCTTACATTGGGCATTCCGGGAAGTTCCTCAGCCGCCGTGCTCATCGGCGCTCTGATGATTCATGATCTCCAGCCGGGACCCGAGCTGTTCACCCGCCATCCTGAGGTGGTGTACACGCTCTTCTCGAGCCTCTTCGTGGCGAATATTTTTCTTCTTTTTCTCGGTTTGCTCGGAGCCCGTCTTTGGATAAAGGCTGCGCTCATCCCGAAACGCCTGCTCTACCCGATGATTTTCGCCTTCTCCTTCATCGGGAGCTACGCTGTGCGCTCGTCTCTCTTCGACGTCGGCGTCTGCCTCGTGTTCGGTCTTCTCGGCTGGTTGCTTTCCAGAAGCAAAATCCCCGTCTCTCCGATCGTCCTGGGCATGATACTGGGGACAATGATCGAAAAGAATCTCCGGACGACCATCATGATGGGCGGCGTTTCCCTCTTCTTTCAGCGGCCTCTTTCGCTGACGCTGCTTGTGTTGGCTTTCGCCTCCGTGGTGATACCTTTCATCAGGGAGAGAAAAAGGATCGGCGGGAGATCCTAGTGCTCGCTCCGCTCTTTGCAGCGATCAATCTTTTCGGCGGCCTGGCGCTCTTTCTCTACGGCGTGGAGGAGACGACCACAGCGTTCGGTTCCAGCTTCGGCGGCAAGTCGAAAGAGCTGCTGATCCGCTTTACGCGAAGAAAACCGATGGCGTTTCTCTTCGGTATGGTTCTTGCCGCGCTTGCTCAAGGAAGTTCCGTAGCGACTTCTTTCGCCATCGGTTTCGTAGATGTTGGTATGCTTTCATTCGCCGGCTCGGTGGTCGTAATGATGGGGGCGAGTGTTGGCGGAACATTTGTCACTCTCCTTCTAAGTCTTAACATCGCATCTATTTCCCCTCTGCTATTCGGAATAAGCTACTTGATGAAACGTTTAGGGAAGAAAACCGTCTATCGTATAGGCTGTGTTCTCCAAGGAATATCACTTATTCTGCTTGGTATGTTTGTTCTGGATTTGGGGGTAAAACCTCTGCTGTCGGCTCCTTGGTTTGCAGAGATAGTGACAGCGGCAGGACGCAATGGACTGCTCATGGGATTGGTGGCTTTCGTAGCTACAGCAATTCTTCAAAACAGTTCCGCCGTCATGGCACTTGTGATCACACTCGCGACTTCCGGAGCGCTTCCATCAACTGCTATTCTTCCCGTAGTTTGCGGTACGCACGTTACCGTGTTGATAGCAGGTTTTGTGGGACGAAAAAACGCCAGAAAACTTGGAATTTGTACCTTTATTTACAAGTTTTTAGGCGTTCTTGTTATCCTTCCGCTGTTTCCGTGGCTTCAGAGAGTTATTTCCTCGAGCGGGGGAAGTCTTACCGCTTTGGTTGTACAGGTTCAAGTTGGCGTAGCACTCTTCAATGCGCTAGTTTTTTCCCCGTTCACTGAATTTCTCGTCCATATTTCAACTGTAATTGCTGAAAGAACAGGAGAGGAGCGTCTCGGCGCCCCGATCTATCTTGACGACGAACTGACCGACGTCCCCTCTCTCGCGATCCTTCTGCTGTCGAAAGAGATGATCCGTCTCGCGAACTATATTGAGATGTACTGCCAGGTGCTCTTTGCGCCGGAGAAGCGCCTCGAAGGGTTCGAGGAACTTCCCTTCGCCATACGCGAACTTTCCGAAGCCTGCCAGGAGTACATGTTCGAGATTCATATTCCATCGGACGACGATGCGCTTCGGGAAAACTACTCCACTGTCTCCTATTCTATGGTATCCTTTCGTCAGATGGCCAAAATCCTCTCCGGCGAACTGCGTCTTCTTGCCGAGGCTGGAGTGGCGGCGCAGTTTGTCCGCGAGCTGGGGGAGAAAACCTGGCGGGAACTCTCCAGGCTTGCGCTGACGGATATCCGGCTTGCGCTCAGGGCTTTTGCCCTTGCGGACGCCGATTTTGCTTCGGAAGCCGGACGCTATGAAAGAGAATTCGAAGAGCTGGACAGGCGGATACGTCTCAGACTTGGAGTCGACGCCCTCAATAGACGAGAGCTGGCTCCTCTGCTCGATTTCATGTCGCAGATCTTTCTGCTTGTGAAGACGTCTCTTGAAGTTGCCAGGGGAGAAGCCCGTCGCGACCGCGAAGCGGGCTGATATCTCGGGGAGGTGAAGTCGCCCGGTGACGAAAAATGCAACGATACAGTCTTTTTTGTACGCGACGGACAGAGAGCGGATAGTATCCAAGGTTGTGTCGATGGGGGAGCGGGCTGCGCAGCTTCTCGAAACCTCGGTGAGCGCGCTTCTGGACCAGGATTCGCCGCTGGCACGGCGGATCATCGCCGACGATGACGCGGTCGACCAGATGGAAGGGGAGATCGACCAGGAGTGTCTCGGATCCATCGCTATGCGCTCGCCCGGTAAGGATGAACTGTACTTCGTCTTCGCAGTTCTCAAGATCATTACCGACCTGGAACGAATCGGCGACCAGGCGGTGAACATCGCGGAGAAGGCGCTGAAAGTAACGCCGGCAGTCGTCTTCCCCCGGCGGGACGCTCTTTTGAAGATGCTGCGGGTGGTTCTTTCGATGTTCCGCCAGGCGCTGCAGGCCTTCAGGAACGAGGACAAGCACATGGCCGCCACGCTGTGGAAGCGCGACGACGAGGTGGACTCCATGTATGCCCAGTGTTACGCGGATTTTTTACACGACGCGGTCGCCCATTCGGGAAACGACGATCCGCAGACGATGGAGATAGGCGCGCTGGAGCTATGGACAGCCCGTCACCTGGAGCGAGCGGGAGATCACGTCATCAATATCGTGGAACGAGTCTATTTCATGGTCGAGGGAAAATACTTCCCGAGCAAGGCGGCCAGGAAAGGCTCTTTCAAGATAAAAACCTCCGGAGAATAATCGTTTCCCGCCTTTCTTTTTTTTCTGACCAATATTGACAGGCCTCTGAAAGTGTGTATAATGCTCTTAGTCAGTATTAGTCAGAAAAACGCAGGGGGGATACGAAATGAAAAAGGCGGTCGGCATAGATCTTGGAACGACGAACTCCGTCATCGCAGTTATAGAAGGTGGTACTCCGGAAGTCATCGCGAACGCGGAGGGAGGGCGAACAACTCCTTCGGTTGTCGCTTTTACAAAAGACGGCGAGCGTCTGGTGGGATCGCTTGCAAAACGGCAGGCGACATTGAACCC
>LVBO01000460.1 GCA_001604435.1 Synergistales bacterium Syner_01 | reverse complement strand
CGCAGAGGGAGAAGGAGTCGGAGCTTACCGACAGGGTGACGGAATTTCTGCTGACGAAGGGGTTTCTTGGCGGCCTCGACGTGCTGGACGTGGGCGGGGGGGCGGGACGGTACGCCGTTCCCTTCGCGGCGTACGCGAAGAAGGTCGTGATGACGGATATCTCGGGGCGGATGCTGGAGCGAGCGAAAGAAAACGCGGAGCGGGCGGGGCGGAGCAACTTGGAGTACGTCAAGCTGGACTGGGCTGCGGCCGACCCGGCGGCGTCGGGGTGGGGAGGGCGCTTCGACCTGGTCTTCGCGTCCATGTGCCCCGCCGTCGGGAGCCGGGAGGGGATCGATAAGATGTCGTTCGTCTCCGGAGGGCGCTGCGTGATCAATCGGATGATCGAGTCGAAGGACACCGTCGCGGAGATACTCCGCGAGGAGCTGGCGATTCGTCCTTCCTACGATCCGCACAACGACAGGGATTCCGTTCAGGGGATATTCAACATCCTCTGGCTTCAGGGGTACGAACCGGAGATCGCGTATCTGAAGGAGCGCGTGGAGGCGCGGCTCTCCGTGGAGGAGGCGGCGTCCCGCTATGCGAGAAAGTTCGGTGAAGCCGCGGTGGAGAAGGGGCTGAGCTTGCGGGATCTTCTTTCCGGGTGCGCCGAAGGCGGCGAGATCGTCGTTGAGAACCGCACGACGCTTGCGATGATTTTCTGGAAAGCCCGTACGGGCGAATGACCACTGCAGGAGGAGAACGATGAAGAAGACGATCGCGGCGGCGCTGTGCGCGCTGTGCATGCTCTGGGGGATCGGGGCGGCGAGTTCGGAGGCGACGACGCTCAGATTGGAGGGCGGAAACGTCGGCGTGCCGAATCCGTTCAGGCACACGATTCGGGGGCCCGGCATAGCGAGGATGCAGATTTTGTACGACTCTCTGCTGGAGAAGGACGAGAACGGGGAGATTCCGTGGCTCGCGGAGAGCTGGGAGTCGAACGAGGACGGCACGGTGTACACCTTCCGGTTGCGGGAGAACGCGTTCTGGCACGACGGCGAGCCCCTGACCGCGGAGGATGTGGCGTTCACCTTCGCGTACTACCGGAAGCATCTTCCGGTGTACGGGCGGCTTTCGGCGGGCGGGGAGTACATCGTCGCGGACGCGAGGGCGCTGGACGCCCGCACGGTCGAGATGACGCTCCCCCGCTTCGACAACACCTATCTTGCGAGCGTCGGCTCGGCGCGCATCCTTCCGAAGCACATATGGGAGAAGGTGGACGACCCGACGGCCTACGACGGCGAGGGCGTCGCCGTGGGCAGCGGGCCGTACCGGCTCGACCGCTTCGACGCGAAGCAGGGGGCGTACCGGTACGTCGCGTTCGAGCGCTATTGGGGGCCGAAGCCCGCGGCGGA
Organism: Synergistales bacterium Syner_01; assembly: GCA_001604435.1. GTDB lineage: Bacteria > Synergistota > Synergistia > Synergistales > Aminobacteriaceae > JAAYLU01. Next base: position 752 of record LVBO01000460.1, on the reverse strand, counting down.
GGCGGTGGAGTGGGTTCCGGTCGGGGACAGGACGCTCGCCTTCGAAAAAGGGGAGATCGATCTGATCAACGCGCCGGTCGATCTTCTACCGCGATACAAAAACGATCCCGCCTTCACGATCATGACGGCGCACTCGCTGCATAGCTACCGGCTGATGATGAATATGGAGGCCGTTCCCGCGCTGCACGACGTCGCCGTCAGAAAGGCCGTGGCGTACGCTCTCGACCGTGAAGGGCTGGTCAAGTCGGTCGCGCGCGGTTCGGCCACGGTGAGCAGCATGGGGTACGTGCCGACGGAGAGCCCCTGGCACAATCCGGAGATCGAGCGGTACGCCCGCGATCCTCTGAGGGCGAAGGAGCTTCTGGGAGGGCGGAGCTTCTCGTTCTCGCTGTTGACGGACAACACCCCCGAGGGGACGAAAGCGGCGGAGCTGATCAAGCTTTCCCTCGCGGCGGTCGGCATCGATGCGGCGGTGAAGAGCGTCGAAGCCAGGACGCGGGACAACGCGATGCGGACGGGCGAGTACGAACTGCTGCTGGTGAACTTCGGCGGCCTGGGTGGAGACCCCGACTTTATCCGCGCGCTCTACGGCGTGGAGGCAGGGCTCGTCAAGGGGTGGTCGAACGCCGAAATGTCGGAGCTGTTGAACGCGCAGGCCGCGGAGCGGGACGGCGACGTCCGCAAGGCGATGATCTTCCGGATTCAGGAGATTCTCGCCGAGGAGGTTCCCGTCGTGATGCTCTTCGGTATGG
>LVBO01000459.1 GCA_001604435.1 Synergistales bacterium Syner_01 | reverse complement strand
GCGTTGTGCGTCGAAGAACGCCGTTTTTTGTTACGAATGCGCTCCATCTTCTTGAGTCCCGGGCTCCTCTGTGAAACCTGGAAAATCTTTGGGTGAGGACGTAGAGAGGCGATCCGCGCCTGCGGCGAGAAGCGGGAGCGCGTTTTTCGCATTCCCGGCGTCAAGGACGGCCGTTACTCCCATCCAGTCGGGAGCGGCGCATCTCAGGATAGCCGCCCCATGAAGCGAAGTGGCTCCCCAGAACCCCGAACCTCCTTTTATTCGTTCCGCTCCGGCGAGCTCGGCCGCCCTGACGATGGCGATAATCTCTTCATCCGAGAGCAGGGAAGTTTCGATGATGAACGTCAGCTCGCTCTTGACGAGGACGGAGCGGAGCTCTTCCATCTCTCTTCTGAGTCCGTTCCTGTCGTTCGTCTTCAGCATGTACGGCGAGAGTGAAACTTGAACCTCCTTTGCTCCTGCGGCGGCGGCGGCGAACGCCTCGATTTTTTTCGCTTCGACCGGCGATGTCCCGAAAGGAAAGGCGACGACGCTCGAAAGCGCCGTCCTGCTCTCGAGCAGAAACCGACAGGCTTTTCCGATCCATGGGGATGGAATGCAGAGGGATGCCAGCCTGTTTACGGACGCCGCGTTGCACGCATCGATCAGGACAGTCTCTTCAAGCGCCGGAGTGAGAAGGGTATACTCCATCCCTTGAAAGATATCTTCCTGCCCGGGGTGGGGAAGAAGACCGGCTTCAGCCATCGCGGCCTGTCTCCGGGCTTTTTTCGAGAGCAGTTCCAGATCGGTTGTCATGCGTCCTCTTCTGTTTCCATAAGGCAAGAGCAGATCTCGCTGTTTCCGCCTTTCCCCTTGCCGATCCGGACCGATTCTATCGAGAGCTTACCCTCTCTGTGGAGCATCAGCAGAAGGGAGAGAAGCGACGATTCTTCGATGCCGATCATGCGCGCAGTGGAGGCTATGTCCATATCCGGAGCGGATGACGCCATGCGTGCGACCTCTCCTCCGATGAGCGAGAGCCACTGGGAAAAAAGATCCTGTATCTCCGGAACGGTTGTCGAAGCCATCTGAGCGGTGCGTGTTACGGACTCCACCAAGCGGGCGGTTACCAGACCTTCGGAGTCCAGAAGCCTCTTGATCTCTTGAAAAAGGTTGTGTTCTTTTCGTTCTTCAGTCATGGGGAACGCTCCTTTGCTTTTTTTGCATACTCTTTCCGCAGGCGATGAAAAACCCGGAGCATGCTACAATGAACCGATACCGGCACGTTTGTTCCTCCCCATTTTAGTACACTTTGCCGTATTGGGGAACATCGAGTGGTCAGGAGGGGGAGCGGATGATCAAACGACGGCTTGGGCTGCTGTCCGACACGCATGGGCATGAAGATGCCTGGATAAAGGCTTCCTTGCTGTGGGGGAATTCTCTTGATGCCGTGCTGCATGCCGGGGATGTCCTCTCTTCGGATGTCGATACGGGATTGGCCGGGATGATTCGCTCGGCGCCATTTCCTGTTATAATTTCGCGGGGAAACTGCGATTATCCGGAGGATGAAAAACTGTTGCAGCGGCCTCTTCTTTCTCCGTACGCCTTTGTATGGTGGAACGGGAAGAGTATACTGATGGCGCACGGGAACGCTTTCGAGCGCTTCCGGAGTCTTGCGTTGCAGAGCAGGGCCGATCTCGCGGTGTACGGACATACGCACGTCGCCTCCGTGGTGCGCGAGGAGGCGACGCTTTTCGTCAACCCGGGTTCCGCGTCTCTTCCAAGGGGGAGAGACCCCGCAAGCGCCGCCCTCGTCGACGACGACGGCATTGTCATCTTTACGCTCGACGGTGTGGAACTGCACAGAGAACGATGGATATAGTCAGCATATATTCGAGAGAATGATTCTTACCGGGAGGGGAAAGAGAATGAATCCGACGCTTACGACCAGTGAAACGCGGGATTTGAAAGCCAGTGAGATGGAAAGCAGAGGAACGGAGCGCATCACACTTGTGTTCGCTCTTTACGAGGAGGATTACGGTCTCGACGTGACGTACGTCAGGGAGATCGTCCGGGTTCCTCCGTTCATCACGAGGGTCCCCAATTCTCCCGACTATATTCGGGGCGTTATCAATTTGCGGGGGTCCATCGTTCCGGTCTTCGACATGGAGCTGAAGATCGGCATGCTGCAGAAAGATCTGACCGACGAGGCGAGGATCGTCGTGGTCTCTTGGAATGAAACCCTTTTCGGCATCATCGTGGACTCCGTCCGGGAAGTCTGCACTGTCTACGACAGCCAGATCGAGTCCGCGGCCAGGCTCAACACCACCATGGACAAGAAATATCTCCTCGGCGTCGCGAAACTCGAAGACGGGCGTCTTATCGTGCTGCTCGACCTCGCTTCTCTGTTCGACATCGACCAGATTCTCGACGAAGAAGCATTCAACGGGTGAGTTCGGGCAGGATGATCCGTATCGATCTGCATCTCCACAGCACCTTCTCGGACGGCTCGATGACGCCGGAAGCCCTCGTGGCCCATGGGAGAAGCAAAGGAGTCGCCGTCATGAGCCTGACCGACCACGATACGATCGACGGACTCCCTTCGTTCATGGCGGCGTGCGCACGGTGGAACATGGCGGGTATTCCCGGAATAGAGCTCTCCGCGGATCATTCCCGGACTGTCCATATCCTGGGGTATCGCCTGGATCTCCGCCGCGCGGGGGGCGCCTCTTCCGCTTCCGGGCAGTCGGGCATGAAAAAAATGCTGGAGGAAGTCCGCCGGGGAAGGGACGAGCGCAATGCGGCGATGTGCGAGAATCTGAGAACGATGGGGCTCGACATTTCGCTGGACGAAGTCGCCCTGGAGTCGGGCGGGGATGTCGTCGCGCGTCCGCATATGGCGAGGGTGCTCGTGCGGAAAGGGTATGCTCAAGACATCGTTTCCGCCTTCGCCCGCTACCTGAATACATCCTCTCCGGCGTACGTGGAACGCTATCGCCTTTCGCCGGAGGCATGCATCCGGATGATCTCCGACGCGGGGGGGCTCGCCGTTCTCGCGCATCCCGCGCAGACCACCGGAGATATTTCGGAGCTCCGGGAGATCGTCCGGATGCTGAAAGATGCCGGGCTGTGGGGGCTTGAATGTGTTTCCTCGCGCGCTTCGGCGGAGCAGATCTTCCGCTATCTCTCGCTTGCGGAGGAATTTTCCCTCTTTCCGACGGCGGGCAACGATTTTCACGGCGCCAACCGCCCGTCCGCCATGATGGGCGTTGCGGTCGCGGAGGACTTCCTCCCATGGGCGAGGTTGGGGGTTTCCCTGTAGCTTGCCGCTTGCAGGGGCTTCGATGACGCGGCGAGCGAATTTCGGCGGGAACTACCCTCCGGAATTCGCTCTTTTGATGGTATGATATCGACGAGAACTTTTATATAATGTTGATTCGAGAATGCAATTGCCGAACGAAATGTTCGTGAACGCGCCGTTTTGAAGGAGGATATAGACACATGTTCCCAGTTGATCTGAAAAGCGATACCGTGACGAAACCTTCGGAGGAGATGCGGAAGGCTATGTATGCCGCGGAAGTCGGCGATGACGTCTATGGCGAGGATCCCACCGTCAATCGTCTGGAGGAGATGGCAGCCGCGCTCACCGGCATGGAGGCCGCTCTGTTTCTGCCCTCGGGAACCATGGGCAACCTGGTCGCGGTGCTCACGCACTGCGGCAGGGGGGATGGCGCCGTTCTCGGCGCGGACTGCCACATACTGAACTACGAAGGCGGGGGGCTGGCCGCTCTCGGTTCCGTCGTTCCGCTGGTTGCCGACGACAGTTCAGGGCTGATCTCCCCGGAGGAAGTGCGCCGGCACTGCCGTCCTTCCAATGTCCACTTCGCCCCCGCCAGGCTGCTTTGCCTGGAGAACACGCATAACCGCAGAGGAGGTCTTGCGCTCTCGCCCGAAGCAGTTCGCGCTTCGGCGGAAGAAGCGCACCGTCTCGGGCTCTCCGTGCATATCGACGGAGCACGGATCTTCAACGCATCCACGGCATGGAACTGTTCGGTGAAGAAGTACGCGGAAAGCGTGGATTCGCTTCAATTCTGCATTTCAAAGGGATTGGGCGCTCCGGTCGGAAGCCTGCTGTGCGCTTCGGGCAGTTTTATCGACGCCGCCCGCCATTGGAGAAAACGTCTCGGCGGCGGTCTTCGTCAGTCCGGAATCCTGGCTGCCGCGGGAATCTACGCGCTGGAGCACAATATCGACCGGCTCCGGGAGGATCATGAGAATGCGGAACTGCTCGCGCATCTTCTCTCGGAGGGGCGCGTGATCGACGTCGAGCACAATGAGAAACCGACGAATATGGTCTATTGCGGCGTTCCCGAAGGGACATGCGTCGATCTGCATCTTCGCTGCGCCGCCAGAGGCGTCCTGTTCAACGGTGTTTCAGAGAACCGTTTCCGCCTTGTAACGCATCTCGACGTATCGAGAGAACAGGTGACACAAGCGGCGGCGATCATCCTCGAGGAGGCTGCCGCTTCGTGAAGAAGTTCCCGGAGAGGGGGACGGCGGAGTCCGCCGCTTCCTTCCTGA
>LVBO01000458.1 GCA_001604435.1 Synergistales bacterium Syner_01 | reverse complement strand
GCGTTGCAGCGCCTTCCGGAAACGCTCTCCCGCGTAAAAAAACTCGAGAAACGTCTCGACGCCCTGATCCCCGAAGGAAGCGGCGAGAACGGAGCAGGGGAATGACCTCGATCCGCCGTCTGCTTCATCCGGTCAGTTTCTCCGGACATGGGCTCCATACAGGAGAGCCGTCCGAGGTATACGTCGCCCCGTTGCCCTCGGAGAGCGGGCCTGAACTGGAGATCGGAGGAGAAAACGCCCCTTTGGAGCGCTGCTCCGTTTCGGGCGCCGGCCGCGGAACGACAGTTTCCCTTCCGCATTGCGGGCTTCGAGCGCGCACTACGGAGCATCTCTTTGCGGCGCTGGCCGCGCTCGGACTTTGGTCGGTGAGAATATCGCTCAAGGGACCGGAGGTACCGGCGGCCGACGGATGTTCCGCCCTCTTCGCCGGGGCGCTTTTTGAAGCGTCGACGCCTGAAACGGATCTTTCCGTTCGTACGCGCGCCTTTTCTCCCGCGTTCCCTGTGACAATAGTCGACGGAGAGAAGGAGAGCTTGCTCTCTCTTTTCCCCGGCAGGGCGCTTCGGCTCTCGTACGTCATTGAATATGCCGAGCGGCCGATCGGCACTCGGATGGCGACGTTCGACGCCGAAAAAGACGATTTTCGCACATGCATCGCAGAAGCGAGGACCTTCGCGCTTGATTCGGAAATAGAGCGGTTGCGCGCCGCAGGCCTGGCCCGCGGCGGAAGTCTTGACAACGCGGTCGTCGTGGGAGATGAAACTGTCCGGGCATCGGGAGGCTTGCGCTTCCCGGACGAGTTCGTCCGGCATAAAATTCTCGACCTTTTGGGCGATCTCTATCTGCTCGGTCGTCCCTTGAACGCCCGTATCACGGCCATCCGGGCGGGGCACGCAATGCACTGCGTGCTTGTGGACAGGTTACGACGGCTGCGCGGGGTCGGACGCAGAAAGAGAAACAATGATCTTTCAATAAAGGAGACGAACTATGCTTGACATCCAGAAGATAATGAAGTTTTTGCCGCACCGGTATCCCTTCCTTCTCGTCGACCGCATCCTCGAAATCGACGTGGCTCATGCGGTGGGCATAAAAAATGTCACGATCAACGAGCCGTTTTTTCAGGGACATTTTCCCTCCGAACCCGTCATGCCCGGAGTGCTCGTCCTGGAAGCGATGGGACAAGTCGCGGCGATGATGCTCTCCGCCCGCCCGGGAAGCGAGAATCTCATTACATTCCTTACAGGAGTGGAAAAAGCGAAATTCCGCAGGCCCGTAAAGCCTGGAGACCAGCTTGTGACGACGGCGGAGATGCTCAAACTCCGAGGGAAGATGGGGAAGGTCCGCACTGTCGGCCGCGTGGACGGCGCGGTCGCTGCGGAGGCGGAATTCAGTTTCGTCGCCGCCGAGACCCTCGCCGCCCCGGACGAGAACCCGACGCTCTCCCGAAGCGGAGAGGAGGCGACACGGTAGATGCCCGTAATCCATCCGACGGCTCTCGTATCATCGAAGGCGGAACTGGAAGACGACGTCGTCGTCGGGCCCTTTTGCATAGTGCACGACCGTGTCAGGATCGGATCGGGGACCGTGCTCTCCGCCTTCGTCACCGTGCTCGATTTCGTCGAGACGGGAAAAAACTGCCGTTTTGAACAGCATGTGGTCCTCGGCGGCGAGCCCCAGGATCATGCGTTCAATGGAGAGGAGTCCTGGGTCCGCATAGGAGATTCCGTGACGCTCCGTGAAAACGTTACGGTGCATCGCGCCACGGGCGAGGGCGCCTGCACCGTCGTCGGCGACGAATCGCTGCTGATGGAAGGAGTCCACGTCGGGCACAATGCCGTCGTCGGAAAGCGCGCCACCCTGGCGAACAAGGTCGGGCTCTCTGGTTTTTCCTCCGTGGGGAACGGCGCCGTCATGGGCGGCATGTCCGGTATTCACCAGTTCGTCCGTGTAGGGGCTCTCTGCATGATCGGCGGGTTGTCGAAAATCGTTAAGGATATTCCTCCCTATCTCATGGCGGACGGACACCCCGCGGATATCTACGGGCTGAACAAGGTCGGGATGCGGAGAGCGGGGTTCGACGCATCCGCCCGTTCCGCGGTCCGCTCCATCTACGAAGAACTTTTCAGAGGAGGCCTTCCCTTCCGCCAGGCCGTCGAACGCCTTGCCGCCTCCGGAAAAGGAGACGATCCCGCCGTCGGGGAGATACTCTCTTTCTGCGGAGAATCCAAGCGGGGCGTCGCCCTGTGGACAAAGGGGCATGCCTCCCGGGGGAAGGATCATGAAGACGATTAAGCTTTTCGTGCTCGATGTCGACGGCACGCTTACCGACGGGGGCGTGTATATGGACGGCCGGGGGGGAGAATTCAAACGGTTCGACATCCGGGACGGAATGGGCATTGTCCGTCTGCGCGCGGCGGGAGTCCGTACGGCGTTTCTCAGCGGACGACGTTCTGAAGCGACGGCCCAGCGCGCCGCCGATCTCGGCGTGGAGCTCCTTTTCAACGGCGTGGCGGAGAAACTCCCCGTTCTCCATGCGCTGCTCTCGGATCTTTCGCTTTCCGCAGAGGAGGCGGCCTACATGGGTGACGACGTGAACGACGTCGACTGTCTCCGGACTGCCGCTCTCGCGTTCGCTCCCGCGGACGCCGTTGCGGAGGCGAAGGCGGCGGCGGATTTCGTGACGTCCGCCCGCGGCGGCGAAGGCGCCGTTCGCGAGGCCGCGGAACGTATCATTTCGCTGAATCTGCGCTGCGAGGGGCTTCATTCAGGAGCTGAAGAGAGACCGTGATGAAAAAAAAGGCCGGGGTCGGCATTCTTGATCGTTTTATCCTGAAGGAGCTTTCCGGCTCCTTCCTTTTCGGCGTGACCTCCTTCACGATGGTCTTCGTCGCCGGAGATCTACTCTTTCAGGCGGCGAATCTGATCATCGAGCAGGGCGTCTCGCTCGGCGTGGTCGCGCGTCTCTTCATCTACCGGCTTCCCGAGGTGGTGATGCTCACGCTCCCCATGGCCTCTCTGCTCTCGTCGCTGCTGACGTTCAGCCGGCTTTCCACCAACAGCGAACTGGTCGCTCTGAAGTCGGCGGGGATACCGTTCCACAGAATTCTCCGGCCCGTCTTCCTTGCGTCCATCCTCGTGAGTCTTGCCTCGACGATCGGGGCGGAGACCGTTGTTCCGTTCGCCAACAGGGCGGCCGAGAACCTGATGAAATTCGAAATCCTGCAGGAGAAACCGTCTCTTTTGAAAGAAAAAGTCTTCCTTCGGGAGGAAAAGGACGGCCTGCTCCAGCGGGTGCTCTATCTCGGGGAACTCAAGCCCAAAGACGGCTTTATGAAAGACATCGTTATCCAGGAGTTCGAAGAAGGCCGTTTGCGGAGGATTTCCCTGGCCGACGAAGGCATGTGGGCGGGAGGCGAATGGTGGATAGAGAACGGCCAGGTGTTCGAGGTGACGCCTGCGGGCAAAGTGCAGTCGCTTTTCCGTTTCGAGCGGCAGCGGCTCCTCCTCAATTTAAGCCCCGTGCAGATTGAACAGGCGTCGAGACGGCCTTCGGAAATGGGTTCGCTGGAGCTGTTGGCGCAGATCGCGCTCATGGAACAGCAGGGGCAGAACCTTGCGCCGCTGAAGGTGATGTTCCATCTTCGACTGGCGCTGCCATGGGCCAGCGTGGTGCTCGCGGTGCTCGGATCGTCGCTCGGCGTCCGCTCCACGCGCGCCGGTCCCGGAATCGGTTTCGGGCTGAGCGTGCTCATCGTTTTTGCGTACTACGTCGTGATGTCCTTCAGCAGGGCCCTGGGCGAGGCCGGGTATCTTCCGGCGTTCGTCGCCGCGTGGTTTCCCAACGGTTCGTTTCTTCTCGTCGGCGGATACTTCGCGAGGAGAGCGAACGGCTGAGTCGCGGCCCGTCCATCGAAGAAGCGATCTCTGGTATGGAGCGCTCCGGCCGGAACGGATGATATCGTGAAAGGATTTGAATACATGAAACAGGATGTTTCCGCCCGCTGTTCTTCCGGGAACCCTTTCGGGGCGCTCATCGCCGGCGAAGGCGCTCTGCCGCGTCTCGTCGCTGAACATGCGTCGCGGTCCGGTGTACAGCTCATCGTCTACTGTCTTGACGACCCGTCCCCGTACGCGGGGTTGGATGGAGTGGACGCCGTTCCGTTGCCTTCGTACAGCGGAAGCGAACCGGACCAGAGCCGTGGACTCGACCTGAGTGCGACGATACACGATATGCTCCGTCGCGGCGCCCGTTCCGTGACGCTTGCCGGGACGGTACCGAAGCGGATGATGTACGGGGCGCGGCTCGACCCCTTGCTCCGCGCGCTTCTCGCAAACGGGAGCAACGACGACCACAGCATGCTCGGAAGAATAGTCGCCGCCTTTGAGAGCGCGGGGCTGCGCGTGCTCCCCTACACGTCGTATCTGGCCGACGCCCTTGCTCCTGAAGGGCATGTTGCGGGGAGGGAACTCTCGGAGATAGAGGCCGCCGATATAGAGTACGGCCGCAATGTGCTCTCCGTCACCCTGCCGCTCTCTTTCGGCCAGTCCGTCGTGGTTGCCGGGGGAGCCGTGGTTGCGGTGG
>LVBO01000457.1 GCA_001604435.1 Synergistales bacterium Syner_01 | reverse complement strand
GTCTACGGCCCCTGGCGCGACCCTGCAAGCCTCGGCTTCCCGATGACGGCGCCTTTTCCGGACGCGGCGCGTCTTCCCTCTTTCTGGGGCACCCGCATTCATGCCGGTCTTTTCCTCGCGATCCTGCTTCCTCTGATCTTCTGGGTCATCCTCCGCTTTACACGATGGGGGTACGAGATCCGGGTCATGGGCGAAAATCCTAAAGCCGCGGGCTTCGCAGGAATGAGCTACATAAAGAACGTCGTGCTCGTGATGTTCCTCTCCGGAGCTATTGCAGGAATCGCGGGAATGTGCGAACTCTCGGGTCTGCAAGGCCGTCTGCAGCACGGTTTTTCCGGCGGCTACGGCTACACCGCGATCATCGTCGCGTGGCTGGCCCGCCTGCACCCGATCGCAATCATTCTGGTCTCTTTTCTCATGGGAGTCCTCCTTGTGGGCGGCGAGACGCTCCAGATCGTCATGCGGCTTCCCCTTTCAAGCATGCTCGTGCTGCAAGGCTTGATTCTCTTCTTTGTTCTCGGCGGCGAGTTCTTCAGGAAATTCCGTATCCGCATTCTCTCCGAAGGCTCGACGCTTTCGCACACGACCTCTGTAAAGGAGGGGAAGTAGCATGGAAATTCTGGTTCCCATTCTCACTGCGGCAGTCCGAAGCGGCACCCCGATTCTCTACGCGACCCTCGGAGAGATCGTCACGGAAAAAGGCGGTATTCTCAACCTCGGACTTGAAGGCATCATGCTCCTGGGCGCGTACGCGGGATTCGCCGTCTCCTACTCCACCGGGAACGCATGGCTCGGGATCGCGGCGGCATTCTTCGTCGGGACGCTCCTGGGGCTTGTGCACGCCTTCATCTGCGTCACGCTGAAAGGCAATCAAGTAGTCAGCGGTCTTGCTATGACCATGTTCGGCACAGGCGCATCCTCCCTCCTGGGGCGCAATTTCGTCGGCTTCACCATCCCCGGATTGAGCAAGATTCCTGTTCCCGTGCTCTCCGACATACCCGTCCTCGGCCCGGTACTCTTCAATCACGACGCGCTCATCTACTGTTCTTACGGGCTCGTCTTCTTTCTCTGCTGGTTCTTCTCATCCACAAGGCAGGGGCTGTACCTCCGCGCAACCGGGGACAATCCGCGGGCGGCGGACGCGATGGGCATATCCGTGACGAAAACTCGCTACTTCTACACGATGGTGGGGGCGGGTATCGTAGCGGTGGGCGGCGCCTACATGTCCGTCGCCTATACGAAAATGTGGGCGGAGCATATGACCGCAGGACGCGGATGGATTGCTGTCGCGCTCGTCATCTTCGCCATCTGGAACCCGGCGCGCGCCGCTTTCGGAGCCTATCTTTTCGGCGGTGTGGAAGCCTTCCAGCTCCGACTCCAGGCTGCCGGAACCACTATCCCGGCGCCTGTTCTGATGATGCTTCCCTACCTGATGACGATCGGCGTCCTTCTCTTCATCTCCATTAAGAAGGGAAAAGGAATCGTCTTCGGCGCTCCCGCCTCGTTGGGACTTCCATTTTTCCGGGAGGAACGAGATTAACCGGTTTACCGAACGCGCACGCGCTCATCGGGCATCCGGCATTACTCTTTTTACAAACAGGAGGTAGTTCCATAGTGGATTTTTTCTTTCAGCACGTCCCGGTTTCGGGAAGCGTTCTCAATGCGGCGGCGATCGCTCTCGGCGGGCTTGTCGGTCTTCTGCTCCACTCCCGTCTTTCGCAACGGTTTATCACCATCACGTTTCAGGGGCTGGGGCTTTTTACGATTTTCCTTGGATTTCTCATGGCGCAGAGGACGCAGAGCGTGCTCATCATGGTGTTCAGCATCGTCGGAGGATCCCTTCTCGGTGAATGGTTCGACCTGGACAAACGCCTGAACAACTTGGCGGAGTGGACCAAAGGAAAGATTCGCTCGAAAAACGAGAAGTTCACCGAGGGGTTCGTCGCCGCCTCGCTTCTCTTCTGCGTCGGCTCGATGGCGATCCTGGGCGCCATCGAAGAGGGAATGGGAGAGTATCCCAAGCTCTTCATCACGAAATCCTTCATGGATCTGATGGCCTCGGCGGCAATGGGCGCATCTCTCGGGGTCGGGGTGGTTTTTTCCGCCTTCCCGGTTCTCATCTACCAGGGCGCATTGACGCTGCTCGCGGAAGGGGTGCAGCGCGTGATGAGCCCGGAAGTGATCGCGGAGGTGAGCGCGGTAGGAGGACTTATGCTCCTCGGCATAGGACTCGCGATACTGGAGATCAAGCGCATCAAGGTGATCAACATGCTTCCCGCCCTTGTATTCGCGGGGATCCTGGCGTCATTCTTTCGCTGATTCGTACGCGAAAAGGCGAGAGGCCGGGGAAAGACTCCCCGGCCTCTCGCCTTTTCATCAGTTTACTTCGTATCAGAGGGAGCGCCAGCGGAATGCGGGCTCGGTGACGCCGAAGATCGCATGTTTTTTGCCGCGGAGCAGCGCCCAGTTCTGATTGCCGTAGTCGTAGTGCCACCACTCGTCGGGATAGTTCGTGAATCCCGCCTTGTGCATCACGTAATACAGAAGCCGCCGGTTATGCAGCGCATCCATCTCATCCTCGGACATGGCCTCTTTTGATTCGAATTTTTTCTCGTACCACACAGTGGCCGACTTCTCGGAGGTCTCGTCGAACCCGGTTCCCATCGGCAGACAGAAGCCCATTTTATCGACAATGGTCAGGTCTACCGCTCCCCCCGTGATATGAGGCGAGGGGCGTTCCGGGTGCAGCGACGGCGGCGCGACGAACTGGGAGGCGAGAACGGTAATTTCCGCATCGTCGAGAAGCGGCATTTTCTCACGGAGTTCGGAGCGGAATTTCTGAAAAAGAGTCGTCTGGATATTGCGGGACCGCCAAGTATCCAGAAGTACGAGCCTGCACCCGTCGGGCAGCATCTCCGAGGCTTCGAGAAGGCGTTCGAGCACCGAACGGCGTACGTAACACTCGGGGATGGCGCCTTCGAGCATATGAAGGAAATACTGCGGCCGGACAAGGATCTTCTCCGGGATCAGGCTTGCCGCCACCATCTCCTCGCCGCACTCGTCGATAGGCACCGCTCTCGAAGCTTCCCACGAAAAGCCTGGAGTGGCTGTAATCGGTATGTCCATGAAGGGGTGATTCATTTTTCTTCTCCTTCCATTTCCGTGCTACAGGTTCAGCATCCGCGGTATCAATGTGGTCAGCGGAGGGAACGATATTATGGCGAGCAACACCAGGAGAGCGACTCCGATGAAAGGCCAGATGTGAAGAAAAACCTCCGAGAGCTTCACCCTCCCGACGGCCGCGACGATATAGTTGCACGCTCCCATGGGGGGAGTGATCAGCGCGATCGTTACGTTGAGCGTCATCACCACACCGAAGTGAAAAGGATCGATACCGGCGCGCAGAGCGATAGGGGCGAAGATCGGCGTGAGGAGCGCCAGTGTCGAAACTTCCTCCATGAACATGCCCACCGGGAAGATGATCGCGCTGAGCACGACCATAAGAAGCCATGGTTTATCCAGAAGCCCCGCCTGGAGGATAAGGGAAGCGAACTTCTGCGGGACCTGCTCCCACTTCAAAAGCCACCCGATGACCAT
>LVBO01000456.1 GCA_001604435.1 Synergistales bacterium Syner_01 | reverse complement strand
TCTTCTTGAGCTCCTCCTCGCTGCGGAGAATCTCGAATCGCTCCACCCCGTGCTCCAGGGCGAAGCTGCGGACGAACTCCTCGATCGTCTCCATGTTCCTGCCGTGCATCATCGCGTAGAGCGTGTACGGCCACACCGTGCACGGGGCGCGTTCGTAGCAGTGGCTCACGAGCGGACTCTCCGCCAAGAGCTCGCCCAGGCGTTCCACCTCGTCCGGGGGAGCCTTGAAGACGACCATCGCGTTCGCTGCGTACCCCGAGTTCTGATGCCGCAGCACCGCGCCGATCCGCTTCAGCTTCCCTGACGCGCGGAGGGCGTGCAGACGCCCGACCAGGGTCTCCTCCGAGACACCGAGACGCTCCGCCAGCGTCCGATAGGGGTCGACTGTCAGCGGGATGTTCTCCTGAAGCTCCGCGATCAGCCGCAGGTCAAGCGCATCCATCGGCGTTCACGCTCCCTCCATGTCGAAGAAGACGCGCAGTTTGAAGCTTCGCACTCTGGGAAAGGGGAAGACGCTCGTCAACCCGAAACGCCGCCTCAACTCTTCCAGAAATACGTCCCGCTCTTCGTCGCATACGGTTGAGAGCGTGAACCACATGTTCAGGAAGCCGCTCCTGCGGTAGTTGTGCGTCACGCCGGGGTGCGCGTTCACGAAGCGCGCGGCGTCCCCGAAGACATCCTCCGGGACGTGCGCGCCGACGAGCATGCTGGAGTACCCCATTGCGCCGGAGTCAAAGACGCCCCCCAGGCGACGGATAATGCCTTCACGCATCAGCGCACCGGTTCGTTCGACGATCTCCTCTCTCGAAACAGCGAGCTTCGCGGCAAAAACAGCGTAGGGATCCATCTCCAGGGGAAGCCCCTCCTGCAGCAGATTGATCAGCTTCCGGTCGATGTCGTCCATGTTCCGCTCCTGAAGCACCAGGGCTCCTCCGCCATGTAGTTACCCGTGTAGGAAAAGGCGCGCGCTCTGCACCCGCCGCAGATCGCGACATACTCGCATGCGCCGCACCGCCCCTCGTAGCGCGAGAAGTCGCGCAACTCCGCGAAGACCTCGCTCTCGCGCCATATATCGGCGAAGGGCGTCCTCCTGACGTTTCCTGCCTCCACCGGCAGGTAGGGGCAGACGTGGACCTCGCCCTTCGGCAGAATGCAGCAGTAGGAGACTCCGGCGAGGCAGCCGCGCGTAAAACGCTGCGCGATTCCCATCTCCTTCGCCATCGGCATGAACTGCGGCGCACAGGTGGGCTTCAGTTCGAGCGCCGTCGTCGTCTGTCGTTCCAGTATCTTCCGTATCATCCCGAAGTAGGCCCCTGAGTGCAGCTCCTCCTCCGGCATGGAGCGCGCGCGCCCTGTTGGGACAAGGAAGAACGGGTGAATGGCGTGCACGCCCGTCGATTCGTAATAGCTAACCATCTTGTCGAATTCGTCAAGGTTCTTTTCCGTCAGCGTCAGGTTGATCTGCACCCTCAATCCTGCGGAGAGGGCGTTGCGAATTCCTGTCTGTGTCAGGTCGTAAGCCCCGGGAGAGCCTCTGAACGCATCGTGGTATTCCCTGTCCAGACTGTCCACGCTGATCGCGATCCCCCGCAGACCGGCCGCCGCCAATTCGCGTGCAACCGTTTCTGTAAGCAGCGTTCCGTTCGTCCCCATCGCCGGGACGATTCCCCGGTCGCGGGCTGCGGCGACCAGTTCGAGAATATCCTCCCGCAGCAGCGGCTCCCCTCCGCTGAAGATAAGCAGCCGAAAACCGGCCTCCGCGATCGAGGCGATCAGCTGCCTCCCCTCGGCGGCGCTCAGCTCGTCCCGGATATCCTCGTCCGGGCCGGACTCCCTGTAGCAGTGCCTGCAGAAAAGATTGCAGCGGCGCGTCGTGTTCCAGGAGATCAGCACAATGTACCTCCGTGCGCGATCTCGTCGTCGGTCAGGTAGCAGGACGGGTCGGGGCCCCAAAAATCCCCGGCGGCGAGCGCCCTGGCCCGGAGATTTCCGTTGCACTGTTCCAGCCACCCGCAGGTGCGGCACCGGCCGCGGAGATGCCGCTTCCGGTCGCGCAAACGATGCAGAAATGAATCGGACTCTCCCCGCCAGATCTCGGGGAAGTCCCTCTCGCGAACATTGCCGAGAATGATCTCCTGCGTGAACTGGTCTATGTGGACGTCCCCCTCCCAGTCGACCGCGCCGATGGCGACGCCGGAGCGGTTTCCCCCGCTCGCGGTGAGCAGCTCGAGCATCTCCGAAGCGCGGTCCCCTCCCCGCTCTTTCTCCCGAAGGTAGAGATAGATACCGTCGCAGTGGTTGTCCACGGTGAGAATTTCGGTCTCCACGCCCCGAGCGGCGAAGTCGAGCGTCTTTTCGGCGAGAAAATCCAGAGCGGCGCGCTTCTCCTCCGGCGAAGGCTCCTCGTCGGAAAGTTCCGCGCCGCGCCCCGAGGGAACGAGGTGATACAGGCAGACGCGGGCTATGCCTTCGTCTTCGACGAGGCGAAAAATTACGGGCAGTTCCTTCAGCGTACTCCGGGTCATGGAGAGACGCAATCCGGCCTTCTGCCCCGCCTTCCGGCAGTTCCTGAATCCGGCGATCGTCCTGTCGTAGGCGCCGTCGACGCCGCGGAAAGCGTCGTTTACGGAGCGCGATCCGTCGAGACTGATACCGGCATAGCTCACGCCGAGTTCCATAATGCGCGCCGCAGTCCGTTCGTCGATGAGCGTCCCGTTGGTCGAGAGCGCGGCGCGCAATCCCAGCGTGCGCGCGTACTCCAAAAGCTCGAAGATATCGCTCCGCAACAGGGGCTCTCCGCCCGAGAGCAGCAAGGCGGGGACGTTGAAGGCGGCGAGGGTATCCAGAAAATCCTTCGCCCCGCCCGTCGAAAGCTCGCCCCCCATGGCGTGCGGCGTCGCCGAGGCGTAGCAGTGGCGGCAGAAGAGATTGCAGGCGCGGGTGCAGTTCCAGACGACGACGGGGCCCGTTCCGTCGGCGGCGCCCGCGCTGTTCGTCCCGCGACGGTAGCGCAATCGGTCGCCGGAATGCTCGCGCCCGAGCAGCATCTTTGTCAAACTGATCATCGAGGACCTCCTTGAGAGAAGTGTCAGCGAGCTTGTACCGCCATCGGCATCGCAGGAAGAACGCCTCCGGCCGGCCGGTCATGGGGAAACAGTTGCTTCATCACGATGCTACAGGCATTGTATTTGACCCCTTCGCAGATGTAAAGCGAAAAGAAGCTCTTCCGGAGCAAGCTCGGGGAAGCGCTCGACAGGCTTGCGGACAAGTAAACCACCCGATGCCGGGAGAGAAAACAACGAGAGGGGCTCTCTCGAAGAGAACCCCTCTCGTCTCCGCGTACATTGTTCACGCTTTCCGAAGCACCTTCCCCGCGGCGGCTCCGGTGTACTCGCCGTTATGCACGGCGAGACGGCCACTCACGAAGACGTGCGATATGCCCTTCGGTTCGCCGAAAGGATCCTCGTATGTGGCGCCGTCGACGACGGTCTCCGGATCGAAGATAACGAGATCCGCGTCCATTCCTTCCCTTATGATCCCTTTTTTCGACAGCCCGAGTCGTGCAGCCGGGAAACCGCTCATCTTCCAAACGGCCTCTTCGAGACGAAGGGTCTTTTCCTCCCGGACGTATCTGCCGAGAACGCGGGGGAACGTCCCGTTCGTACGAGGGTGGCACTTCGCACCCGGCGCGGGGGGGATGCTGTCCGAAGCCACCATGACGAGCGGGTGCTTCATGACGAACTGCACATCCTCCTCGTCGAGCATGAAGTAGCAGGCGGTGTCCGCGCCCTTGTTCGCCACGATGATATCGAAGGCCGCGTCGAGCGGGTCCTTTCCCTTCATTTCGGCGATGACGGGCAGCGTCTTTCCCTCGCACTCCGGCGTCATCGGCGTGTAGACCACCATGACCCCCTCCGGGCCGCCGCTGCTGAGCAGCATGTTCTCCCAATCGTCCGTGGTCGGAATCTCCTTTTTCAGGCGCTCGCGCAGGGAGGAATCGGAAAGCCGTTCGATGACCTTGGCGACGCCGCCTTCGTGAACCCACGGAGGAAGAATGCTGCGAAGAGTTGTGCTGCTGGCGGCGTAGGGGTACTGATCCACCGTCATATCGA
>LVBO01000455.1 GCA_001604435.1 Synergistales bacterium Syner_01 | reverse complement strand
CCCCCTTGGCCGCCGGGACGGGCGAGCCGCCGAGGAAGACCTCGCGCCCGACCATCAATCTCGCCAGCTCGGGAGCGGATGTGGACGATCCCGCCACCGTCGCGATGTGCTTTCCTCCGCGCATCACGGTGATCCGGTCGCTGATCGCGAGCACTTCCTGCAGCTTGTGGGAGATGAAGACGATGGACTTGCCGCCCTCCTTCATAGAGCGCAGAATGCAGAAGAGCTGCTCGGCCTCCTGCGGCGTGAGCACGGCGGTCGGCTCGTCGAGAACGAGGATCTCCGCGCCCCGGTAGAGCGTCTTGATGATTTCGACGCGCTGCGCCTCTCCGACGGAGATCTCCTCCACCTTTTTATCCGGGTGCACGCGGAGTCCGTAGGCGTCCGCATAGTATTCGATTTTTTCGAGGGCCGCCTTCCGGTCGATGCGCCCTCCCCTTCTCGGCTCGAAGCCGAGGATGATGTTCTCCAGCACCGTCATCTCGCGGACGAGCATGAACTCCTGGTGCACCATGCCGATCCCGAGCCCGATCGCCTGTTTCGGCGTCAGCGACGAATACCTCTCCGCCTTGACGGCGATGCTTCCCTCCTCGGGAACGTACATGCCGTAGAGTATCTTCATGAGCGTCGACTTCCCCGCTCCGTTCTCTCCGATAAGCGAGTGGATCTCTCCCTCCTCGAGCGTGAACAGTCCGTCCTGAACCGCCTTCACTCCGGGGAATTCCTTGCAGATGCCCTTCATTTCGATCAGGATGCGCGACACGAACCCCACCTCGCAATGGAGACGGACGGGGAATGCTCCCCGCCGCCTCCGGAAAATGATGTTTAATTTCTCTGGAATCCCTCGTAGGAGTCGACCTTGATCTTGCCGGCCTTGACTTCCTCGGTCAGTTTCTCGATGTTCTCCAGAATGTCCTGCGGGAACTTGTCGCCCAGAGCCTTCTTCATCGTGGACATATCGGTGAGCCCCACGCCGCCGTTGGCGATGGTCATGTCGAGGATCTTGCCGCCCTCGAAGTTGCCCTCGACGACCGCTTTCACGATCAGGTAGCTGCCCATGTCCACTCTCTTGAGCATGGAGGTGAGGATGTGTCCGGGGTAGGTCTCGTCCTGATTCAGGTCGACGCCGACGGCGTACTTCTTCGCCTCGTAGGCCGCCTCGAGGATGCCGTTGCCGGTGTTCGACGCGACGTTCATGACGATGTCCGCGCCCTGCTCGAACTGGGCCAGCGTCAGCTCCTTGCCCT
>LVBO01000454.1 GCA_001604435.1 Synergistales bacterium Syner_01 | reverse complement strand
CCCCGAAAAAGCCGGGGCTATACTTTTACTTACTCCTCGAACCTCTGAAGTGCGATAACCCCGTTGTGGCCGCCGAATCCGAAGCTGTTCACCAAAAGCCTGGATATATGGGCTTCCACGGGAGAAACTCCAACAACGTTGATCGCGCACTCCGGATCAAGATTATCCAGATTTATCGTCGGATGAATAATGCCCTCTTCGATCGTCTGGAGAGCGGCGACGGTCTCCAATGCCCCGGCTGCGCCGAGACAATGGCCTATCATGGATTTTGTCGAATTAACATAGGTTTTGTCGGTGTGAGCGCCGAGAACGCTTCGAATCGCCATGGCCTCCATTTTGTCGTTGAGAGGCGTGGACGTCCCGTGCGCGTTGATATACTCCACGTCTTCAGGAAGCCACTTCGCATGCGTCATCGCTTTGCGCATGGCTCGGGCGGCGCCGTCGCCCTCGGGGTCGGGAGCGGTAATATGGCTTGCGTCGCATGTATTTCCGTATCCTACGAGTTCCGCGTAGATATGCGCTCCGCGTTTTTTAGCATGCTCAAGTTCTTCGAGAACAAGCACGCCTGCCCCTTCACCCATGACGAAACCGTCCCTGTCCACGTCGAATGGCCGGGATGCCCTCCCCGGTTCGTCCATCCTCGTCGAAAGCGCTTTCATTGCTGCGAAGCCCGCAATACTTATGGTACGGAGCGCGGCCTCGGTTCCTCCGGCAAGGATGACCTCGGCATCGTCGCGCATGATAGTATGGTACGCCTCTCCAAGGCTATGGATGGAGGTTGCGCAGGCGGTAACGACACACATATTCGGCCCCTTGGCGTTATGCTTGATGGCGACATACGCTGTCGACATATTGCTGATCATCATCGGGATAAAGAAGGGGCTTACTCTCTTGGGTCCCTTCTCCATCATGGTCTTGAAGTTGTTGAACGTGGTCTCTATGCCGCCTTGACCACTCCCGATATATACTCCGAATTTATATGGATCCAGGCTTCCAGTATCGAGCTTTGCATCCGCCACCGCAAGATCGGCCGCGGCGACAGCGAATTGAATGACTCTGTCCGAACGTTTGGCTTCTTTATTGTCCATCCATCGGGAGGGATCAAAGTCCTTGATATCCGCGCCAAAAGGTACGGGACTATCGCTTGCATCAAACGTGGTCAAAGGACCAATACCGTTTTTGCCGTCTTTCAAAGCCTGCCAGTAGTCTTCTTTTCCTGTGGCGATAGGGCTGACAACTCCGAGCCCAGTAATAACAACCCTTCTCAAAATACTTCACTCCTCCACCGCAAGGGTCGATACAGACGATGCTTCGCGGAAAAACTCCGCAATAGGGGGGAATACGCGGAAGCGTTCCCCCCTTCGCTTCTCGGCGACCTACTCGTCCACACCGAGCTTGCTCAATGTGTAATTCATCGCCTCACCGACAGTGGTGAGCTTCTCGGCGTCTTCATCGGGAATCTCCATGTCGAATTCTTCTTCGATTCCCATAATGAGTTCGACAATATCAAGGGAGTCCGCTCCAAGGTCTTCGACAAAGGAAGCTTCAGGAACAATTTGATCCTCTTCCACGTCAAGCCTGTCGATAATAATCTCCTTCAACCGAGCGAGCATTTCTTCTTTCTTCATTCTCGTTCACCCCCCTTCAGTCTCTTTTTAGCACATGGTCATACCGCCGTCGACGGCAATAACCTGTCCCGTTATATACGACGCTTCATCGGAAGCAAGGAAGCACGCGATATTCGCAACGTCTTCGGGCGTTCCTGGCCTTCCGGCGGGCACTTGTTTCAAAAGAGCTTCCCTCGCCTCCTGCGGCAGTGCATCTGTCATATCCGTGCCGATGAAACCGGGCGCAAGGGCGTTTACGGTAATCCCCTTCGCGGCATACTCTCGGGCAGCCGATTTTGTAAAGCCTACGACCCCCGCTTTGGAGGCGCAATAGTTCGCCTGTCCGGGGTTTCCTATCAGTGCGACGACCGAGGCGATATTTATAACACGTCCCCACTTGGCCCGTACCATTCCTCGGAGAGCTTCTCTGGTGCAATAATACACCGAGGAGAGATTCGCTGTCAGCACTGAATTCCAATCTTCGTCTTTCATTCTTATGAGCAGGGCGTCTTTTGTAATTCCGGCGTTGTTCACGAGTACGCTTACAGGTCCCGCTTTTTCATTGACGCCGGAAAAAATGCGTTTCACTTCTTCAGGATCGGAAACATCTCCCTTGACGGGAAACGCGCTTCCTCCTCCGGCGGCAATGATATCACAAACTTCAAGAGCCGCCTTCTCACTGCTGCGAAAATTCACGGCGACCGAAAAGCCGTTCTTCGCCAGGCGGATCGCCACAGCCCGGCCGATCCCTTTGCCAGCGCCGGTTACAAGAGCGATGCGCTGCTCCATATCACATCATCTCCTTTAAAAGAGCGGCTGTTTTTTCAAGAGTAGCAAGCGTTCCGCACGGATACGCAGTTAAACCTTTGCGGCACTTTTTTACCAACGCCCCCAGGACGGCGCCGGGGCCTATTTCAAAAAATGTCTCAACTCCGGAATCCGCCATCCAGTTTACGGATTTTTCCCAGAGCACCGGCATATACGTTTGATGGAAGAGAGCGTCCTGAATATCGTGCACATCGGATACGGGCAGCGCCCGCGCGTTGGAGACGATAGGCGCGGAGGGAGTTTTCCACTCGCACTGATCGAAAGCCGCAAGGAGCCGATCCGCCACGGGGTGCATCAAGCGGCTGTGGAAGGGAGCGCTGACATTCAAGAGCACAGTTTTTTTGGCGCCTTTTTCTTTTGCCAGGAGCATCGTTTTCTCGACAAATTCAGTTTCGCCGGAGATCACGATCTGGCCCGGAGAATTGAAGTTTGCCGGCTGACACTCGTTTGCAGGAGCAACTTCGTTGCAAATGTCGGTCACAGCCTGCGCATCGAGCCCAAGAATTGCCGCCATCGCTCCTTTGCCTTCAGGAACCGCTTCCTGCATCAGCTTGCCGCGAAGATGAACAAGGCGGACGCCGTCCTCGAGGGAGAGCGTTCTCGCGGCAACAAGAGCAGCGTACTCCCCGAGACTGTGGCCTGCGAGATATTCCGGTTGAAGAGGCTCTCCGACGAGCTCCTCGAGAACGGTGGTCGCCGCTAAGCTGGCGACAAGAATCGCAGGTTGCGTATAGGCCGTCCTCCGCAATTCCTCCTCGGGTCCGTCAAAAATAATCTTGGAAAGAGAGAAGGAAAGTGCGTCGTCCGCTCGCTGAAAGACTTCAGCGGCGCATTGAAACGCATCTCGAATATCTCTTCCCATCCCCACTTCTTGAGATCCCTGCCCCGGGAAAATCAGTGAATATGACATCTTGTCACCTCATTCTAAGGAAAGAGCTGCGGAAAGGTCTCGACCGATTATTTCCGCATCACGAAAAAGATTCCGGATAATCTCCGCTGCAGGAAGAATATCATTGACCAGGGCCGCGCTCTGTCCTGCCATGAGAGATCCCCACTCGACATCGCCTTCTACTACGGCGGCGCGGAGGCGCCCTGCCCCCAGTTTTTCATACTCCTCGACCGGTGCGTTGTCTTTTTCAAGTTCTTCAAAGCGGCTGGTAAGTTTGTTTTTTAGACAGCGTACGGGATGCCCTGTGGTACGCCCGGTAATGACGTTGCTTCTGTCACGTGCGGCGAGAACCGCTTCTTTATAGGCCGGGTGGACCGTCGACTCCGTGCAGCACACGAACCGCGTCCCGACCTGAACGCCTTCGGCGCCAAGCGCGAATGCGGCCGCGACTCCTCTTCCGTCGGCGATTCCTCCCGCTGCAACGACGGGAATCTCTACAGAATCAACTATCTGAGGGACAAGCACCATCGTCGTAAGTTCTCCGATGTGCCCTCCGGCTTCCATGCCTTCCGCGACGACCGCATCCGCCCCCTGTTTTTCCACCCGCTTGGCCTGAGCAACGGAAGCGATGACAGGAACGACGATAGTCCCGCACGGTTTCAAGCGTTCGATGACTTTGCCGGGACTTCCCGCCCCGGTGGTGACAATCGGGACGCTGTATTTGGCGGCTAACTCAATTACGTCCCCGACAGTCGGCGACATGAGCATAATGTTCAGTCCAAAAGGCTTGTCGGTGAGTGTACGGACTTTGATAAGCTGTTGTTCGAGTAGTTCCGGGGGCATATTCGCAGCGGCAATGATTCCAAGGCCTCCACCATTACTGACAGCGGCCGCGAGCTCAGCATCCGCAACCCATGCCATCCCTCCTTGAATCAGAGGGTAAGAGCATCCGAGGAGTCGGACAATGCGGTTCCCACAGCGCGACGACGTTGAACTAAAATTCATAGATGACACCTCCGTATGTCATACCTGCCCCGAAAGCGGTAAAGAGTAGTTTCTGCCCACGAAGGAGTTTTCCTTGCTTCAAAAAATCGGACAGAGCGATGAAAACGGATGCCGCGGATGTATTGCCGTATTCGTCAAGATTGATGAATACTCTCTCGGGATCGATGCCAAGACGCTCTGCAGTGCGTTCGATGATGCGCTGGTTGGCTTGATGAAAAAACCACCAATCAATTGCTTCAGGCAGNNTTTTTTCTGATCGATGGTTTCGTGTGAAGCAGGATTTTCAACAAGCCCTCCGAGAAACGTAATCTGGTCGTGTTTCGTGCCGTCCGACTTCAGTCGGGCCGAGATAAACCGTCCGTTTCCGTCGGAAGGAGCAAGGACCATAGCGCCGGCGCCGTCCCCGAAAAGAACGCATGTATTTCGGTCAGTCCAGTCGATGAGCGGTGAAAGCACCTCGGCGCCTATGACGAGGACATTTTTCCAAAGGCCTGAAGCGATGCCGTTGACGGCAAGAACCATAGAGTACACACCGCTGGTGCATCCGGACTGAACATCGAACGCCCCCGCATTTTCCGCTTTGAGCAACCCCTGAACCTTCGGGGCTACTCCGGGAAACAGAGTATCCGGGCTGTTCGTTGCGACGATGATCATATCGAGCTCGGAAGGTAAAATCCCCGCAGCTTCCAGGGCTGCACGCCCTGCTTTTTCGGCGATCGTGCTCGTGAGTTCTCCCGGTTCGGCGATGTGCCTTCTCTGAATGCCGGTCCTTTCACGAATCCATTCGTCGCTTGTATCGACTATGCGTGATAAATCGTCGTTCGTCACTACGTTCCTCGGGACGTACATGCCGCTTCCGCGAATGGCGACCGGCACTCCTTGAAAAAAAGACATGAGAAGCCTCCTTTACCCCAACTCTTCCCTTATCAACTCTACGCCGTTCTGTTTGACGAAGTTTCTGGCTACTCTCAGCGCACTTACGATAGCCGGCGCCTTCGAACGTCCATGGGCTTTAATCACTGCTCCGTTGACGCCCAGAAGCGGGGTGCCTCCATGCTTCTCATAGTGGAAGCGTGCGATGAGGTCTTTCATCATCGGGAGCATGAAGACCATTCCAACTTTTGGGAGGATACGCTGGCCCATCTCTTCTTTAAGCATAGAGGCCACCGCAGTCATCAAACCCTCTGCGAATTTCAGAACAACGTTTCCCGAGAAGCCGTCGCAGACAACGACGTCAGCCCTGCTGTAGGGTATATCGTCTCCCTCGACGTATCCCGAAAAATTGAGCGAACTCTCTTTTATCAGCGTTTTGGCCCCGGAGATCACTTCATCCCCTTTGATCTCCTCGGATCCGTTCGAGAGCAACGCAACCTGGGGCTCCGCTACGCCGAGTATGCGCTTCGAATAGATATTCCCCATATGAGCGAACTGATAGAGATGATACGGTTTGTTTCGTACGTTCGCACCCACGTCGAGAAGAAAGGTGTACTTGTTCAACGTGGGAAGCGCGACCCCCATTGCAGGGCGGTCGATCCCCGAAATCCTGCCGACAACAAGTACCCCTCCGGCAACGATCGCGCCGGTGTTGCCGGCCGATACACATCCGGAAGCTTCGCCGGAACGGACCATCTCCATCGAAAGGCGCATGCTGGAGTTTCTTTTTTTGCGTATGGCAAGCGTCGGGTGTTCGTCCATATCTATACGCTCATCAGTATGTACGATGGAGAGGCGCTTGGCCGAAGAAGAAGGAGCTTTTTCAAGCAGAGGCTTGATTTCCGACTCCGATCCAACGAGCAAAAGCTCCAGATCGCTAAACTCTTCACAGGCGAGCAGCGCCGCCTTGCATATTTCGGAAGGGCCATGGTCGCCTCCCATTGCGTCAAGGGCAAGAATCAAAAAAGGTTCACCTCTCTCCAGACTCAAAAAAGCCTATTTTCCGCGACGATAGCGGCTATGAATCTTCCGATAAAAATCTCTCGGTCTCCGACCTTCGTCCGCACGCTGACTATATATTTATCATCCTTGTGGACTCCTACTTTTGCTCTGGCAATAAGGGCGTCTCCAACGCGAGCGTGTCCTTTGTACTCGCCTCTCATCGAGTCCACGATTACAAAATCTGCTTCCACTACCGCAATGGCGATAGAGCTTGCTTGAGCATAGATGTAGTGGTCCCAGACCATATCCGTTTCGCGGAAGGCCATTTCACGACGGGTTTCCAGAACCGACAAGGCCCATTTGTTGGGCTCCAGCTCAAGAAGGTCGCCGACAACC
>LVBO01000453.1 GCA_001604435.1 Synergistales bacterium Syner_01 | reverse complement strand
AGCAGGCAGGGAGCGCTCTGGGTCCGTCCCGTATGCTCGATCTCGCGCCACAGGGCGAGCAGCGTCTCGACGTCGTGGGCGAGCGATTCGTCGTCCACGCCTTCCGCCGCCGTCCGGACGATAATGCCGTAGTCGCCGCGAAGCTCGCGGGCGATCGCCTTCAGACGCTTCCGCTCGTTCTCGTCGACGATCCGCTTGGAGACTCCGGACTCCTGTCCGCCGGGGACGAGCACGACGTACCGTCCGGGGAGGGATATCCTGGAGGTCACCCGCGCGCCCTTGTTCTTCCTGGCGGTCTTGGTCACCTGGACGAGCAGCTCCTTGTTCGGCTGAAGGTCGAGTCCTCTGGCGTCGTTGAGGTAGAGGAAGGCGTTTCTCCCGTCGCCGAGGTTGACGAACGAAGCGTGGATGCCGGGCAGCACGCTCTCGACCCTGGCCTTGTAGATCTCTCCCGCCTTCTGACGCTCCCACATCCGCTCGACGAACAGGTCCGCCAAACGGCCGTCCTCGATGATGGCCACCCGTGTTTCCTCGGGGTCGATACAGTTCGCGATGATCTTTCTGTCGGCGTTTCCGGCGGCGGACGCTCCTCGCGAACCGGGCCTTCCCTCCTGCGGATCGACGTCCTCCCGCGCTTCGGTACGGGGTGTTACAGCGTCGTGCGCTTGCGCCCGTTCGCTTCTGGCCTCCGCATTCTCTGACAAACGCAACTCCCTCCTCTTTTCGGAAAACATATACAACGGGAGCCTCTCCTCCGCGTTTGAATGAGAAGGAGAAGATTCCCGCCGCTTTCTTTATCTCTACTTCGGGAAACCTCACTCGGAAAGTGCGGATTCCCCGGTTACAACCTTTTCGATCTCCCGTTCGAACTCCGGGGAGAATGGAGGCGTCAGCGGACGCACGCGGAGCGTTCCGTTCGATTCCGAAACGTCCAGCCGTCCCACGGCTTCCCTCAGAATGAAGATGTCGGGCCACCCCTCTATGATACCTCTTTTTTGGAGCGCCTTCACCAGAAAACCGGGACTCCTTTGCGCGGGATTCTCCAGAATGCACCTGAAGCCCACGTGCTCGGTACGCTCGAAAGCGAGAATCTCCCCCTGGTCCTTCATCTCCCGCAGGAAGGGTTCCAGCAGCAACGCGTCGGAAGGATGTTCACGGAGCGCGACGATGCAGGACGAAGCCTCGCACCACTTGTTCAACGACTTCGCTTCCGTCGATCCGGGTTCGCCGATTACAACGCACGCCCCGGCGAAGAAAAAACCCGGAGGAAGCGCCCTGTCCCACCTGAGAAGATCGTCCGCCGAAAAGGAGAGCAGGCGGACTTCAAGCGGTTCGCTCAGCGCCGGAACGCCCACCGGGAGCTCCGGTCCGAGGCTGATGCGCGGCCGAGGGGAAAAACCTTCCGAGAGCTGGAAAGAGATTCCGGCGCGGTTCCCGCTTCTGGAGAAGACGGACGGTATGGCGATGTGCGGAATGAAGCACGCTCTCCCCCGCTTCGCGTAGGTCAGGCGGACTCTAAGCACGGGACGCGCCCCCTTCCCGCTCCGGAGGGAAACAGGCTCCGCAGGCAAGACAGGCGGCGCCGCACGAAGCGCACGCGCCGTCCTCCCG
>LVBO01000044.1 GCA_001604435.1 Synergistales bacterium Syner_01 | reverse complement strand
TACGTTGTCAGCAACAACACGGGGATGCCTACGAAAACGAAAAAAACCAAAACGATCTTCACGAGTTCCATGTACGTGCACCCCGAAAGCCGCGTTCCTACGAAAAGAGACATCGCGAAGGGGGGAGTGATGACGCCCAGTCCGATGTTCAGGATCACGATGGAGCCGAGATGCACCAGATTGACGTCGAGCTGCTGCATGAGAGGGAGGAACAGCGGAACCGCGAGCACGAGAATCGGCGTGCCGTCGATAAACATTCCCAGGACGAGCAGAACGATATTCATGGACATGAGGATCATGGCTTTCGTGTGGAACAGGTTCATCGCGAAATTGGCCACCATTTGCGCGACGCCTATTTTGATCAGATAACGCCCGAAAACCGTCCCCGTCGCGATCAGGACGATGACGACGCCGATGGAGAGAATCGAGCTGTGGAGCGCGCGACGGGTTCCTTCCGGAGTCAGTTCCCGGTACACGAAATACCCGATGACCATGCAGTATACCGCGGCTACGGCCCCCGCTTCATTGGGCGTGCAAATTCCGCCGTAGATGCCCACCATGATGAGCGCGGGACAGCCCAGCGCGGGGATCGCGACCCACGTTGCCTTTCCCAGCTCTTTGAGGGATTCGCCGAAGGTCGTCGGTACCGATGGGGACTCCTGAATCAACGCCGGGTTGAAAAACCTCGGACAGACGATGTAATTGAGCACCGCATAGCCGCCGGCGATCAACATACCGGGAATAATCGTCGCAAGGAACATCGCGGACACGGATTGCTGCGCGATGAGACAATACAGCAACGCGGGCACGCTCGGCGGGATGAGATAGCCGAGAAAACAACAGGAGCAGATGAGCGCTGCCGTATACTTTTTCTCGTATCCGTATCGTTCGAGACGCGGCACAAGGAGCGGAATCAACGCCGAAATACAGGGAATGGAGGAGCCCGTAAGCGCGCCTAAAAAAAGCGTCGATACGATGCCGACGACTTCCATTCCTCCTCTGAGACGACCGACGAGCGCATAGGAAAAGCGAACGATCCGGTCGGCCAATCCCGCTTCGGAGAGCAAGCTTCCCGCGAAGATGAAGAACGCCACGGCCATCAGGACGTTGTTGTCCACCGCATGATAAAACGTCCCGGCCAAAAAGGTTATCGACGAACCGGACGCCAACAGACCGGCGACCGAACTCGAAATAAACAACCAACACAACGGCATGCCGATCGCCATACCGATGAACAACGTACCCAGCGCGACGAAGACGGCTTCCATATCACCGCGCCTCCTTCCGCGTCTCGGAGTTCCGGGCGAGACTCCCGAACTGCGCCAAAAGATTGACCCCGGTGTGCAGGATGCAGAGGAGCAGCATGCAATAGCAGACGACGATCAGCCACGACGTATCGAACCATGGCACCATCGTTCCGTAGGACGGATGCTTGAGAGCTCTTGTCGCGAACCGCACCATCGGCGCATGGAAAACAACGAGCGTGATCAACGTCAGGAGATGAATAAAAACTTTGTATCCGCGCATCATCCGAGGCTTTCGAGCCAAGAAAATCTGACTCAGAATATCCACGGAGGTGTGCGCGTCCTCGCGGGTCGTGAAGGCGATCGCGCAAAGCGCCATAAAAACGAAGCAGTATTGAGTGAAGTCTCCGAGCCACATAATCTCATAATGGACAAAATAACGATTGATCACGAGAAAAAACGTCAGGTATGTAATACCGAGCAGCCCTGTGTAGCACAGCGCATTTTCTATTTTTTCGATTATCCCGAGACACTTGGAGAAAAAAAGCAATACCGATCCTCCTCTCAGCAATGCGAAGGGGGCGCTCCCGTATTGTTCCCGCAGGGCGCCCCCCCCCGTTCGGAAGCGGAATTACCGCTTCGCTCCT
Organism: Synergistales bacterium Syner_01; assembly: GCA_001604435.1. GTDB lineage: Bacteria > Synergistota > Synergistia > Synergistales > Aminobacteriaceae > JAAYLU01. Next base: position 3,707 of record LVBO01000044.1, on the reverse strand, counting down.
CCGGCAAGCGCTTTCTTATGAATCTTTTCAAGTTCCGCAGGAATGACATTCACCATATCCATGCCGGGATACCGTTTTTCGAGCCATTCGCCGCACAGCTCCCGCCACATCGGCCCCATATCCGATGCCGTTCTCAGAGCGTCCCGCTCCTCCGGGGTCAGCCAGGTGATCGTGAAGTCCTTTCGCTCCTTAAGCTTTTCTATAAATGCGCTTTCGGCCTTTTCCTGAATCGCCAGCAACTCCGCTTCCGTCTCCAACGAGGCTTTCGTGACCGCTTCCTTGAGATCCTCGGGAAGATCGTCCCAAAGTTCCTTGTTCATAACGACGTATGTAGTGTCCCAGATAAAATTAAGGTCGGAAAAGTGCTTCAGCACTTCGCAGTGACGTTCCTCGACAAGCGAGGCCCACATCGTCCAGCATCCGTCCACGACGCCGCGGGAAAGCGCGTTGTAGAGTTCGCCCCAGGGAACGGTTTCAAGCATCAATCCCTTGCCCTTCCCCATATTCGCCAACGTTTTCACGCCGCCCGGAGAAGCGGAAACCCGAAGCTTCATATTCGAGAAGTCGTCGGTGGTCCTGATGGGGCGCTTGTTATTGCCCAATCCGTAGGCCCCTTGGGAACAGGTAAAGAGCAGATGTCCCTCGGTGTCCGCGAAGGCGTCCTTTATCACGCGATAGAGAATTCCGTCCGGCTGGCCGTAGGCCAAACGCATCTCGTCCCAGCTGACGATAATCCAGGTCATATTGGGGACGCATCCTCCCGGAACCAGCGTCGGATAGGGGGAGAAGACTCCGATTTCAAGGCTTCCCTCCTGCATGGCATGGAAGTTTTCGTCGTGGCTTCCAAGCTGGCCGCTGGGGAAAAACTTCACCTCGATCCGGCCCCCCGAATATTCATTCACTCGTTCACAGAACTTCGTAAACGCCGCGTCGGTCAACGGTCGAGTCCACGGTTGCGCGAAACTCCACTTATATTCCGCCTCGGCGCATACTCCGGACGAGGCCGTAAGCAACGAGAGCGCGAGGACACACATCAACAAGGAAAATACATAAGTTCTTTTTTTACCGTTCATAAACGCTACCCCTCCTCATTTACACAAGAATTCACAACAAAGACTCCGCGCATTACACTCGGCATCGTTCCTCCATATCGCCCCCCTCCTGTATCCGCTTACGGGAACGAATCCAGGCGACTTTTTCGGTCGACCGATAGAGCCTTTGCGGCCGGCCTCTTCCCGCATGCGAAAGCGTCCCGCACTCCTGCACAAGCATTTCCTTCTGAAGACCGCTCATGAGCTTCCGCGAACTTTTCGGCTGCATACCCACGATTTTCGCGAACTCCGAAGCGGTGAACGTCCCGTCGAAGCACATCAATCCTTGAATGTAGCGAGCGAGCGTCGGCAGAGTCACTCCCAGCCTTTCCGCAAGAAGAGCGGCCTCCGAATCGAAATCGGAAAACTCCATCCGGGGCTCCGTCGCGGCGCCGAGAGCACGGGCCCTTTTCCCATCGAAGAAATAACATGCCCCCTCCTTGCCGCACGCCATGTCCGCCGCCACCGCCGCATATTCCTCCGCGATTCTCAAACTCGGCCCCACTCCGAAACCGGCAAGAATCTTGAAACCGCATGAATCGCCGATCTTCGAGAGAAAAGAAACATCGGAAAGACTGGAAGTACCGATGAGGAACTGACCCATTGTCTCGATCGTCTGAAAACTCGATGAATTTCTGGGAATCGCGAGAATGCCGCGTTTTTTTGCATAATCCATAAGATGGGTATTCAGTTTCAACATGGCTTCTTCGTACTGGCGCCTGGTTTCAAAAATACCTTCGGGACGAAAAACGCCCACCACGCTCAGAAGAAGCGTGTTGCTCTGTCCGCGGATCTCCAATATCAGGCGCTCGACTGCGTTTCGTATTGTTTGCCGCCCCGGGGAAACCCGGTACGCGGGAAGTCGTTTCTCAAGAAGAGCTTTATGGACGGCCTCAACGCACGTAAGACACATATCGGCCTTCCCTTCGGAGAGCATGCGGAAATGAAAATCCACAATGTCGCTTATGGAGATTCGCGTGAAGTCAAATTCATACGTGTATATAGCGCCTATATCAAGAGAACAATCCTCAAGCCCCTCCCGAACTTCTCTTTCGCTCAGCGTATCCACACTCATCCGTATTTTTCCGCAGAGATGTTCGCGGGCGTTGACCAGCGCGACCAGGAGTCCGGTCGTGCTCAACGGCAGATACGACCATGGCACGGTACGATCCACCGAATCGAGACACAGACAATACGGAATGGAGCCGCAGAAAAAGATGGCGTCCAGATCGCACTGATTCTCCCTGACAAGATCGGGAGCCTCCTGAGGCAGAACGTATTCAAGAGGCGCAAAAACGACGTCCTCGCGCTCCTCGACGACGGAGAGAATCTTTTTTATCAGATTGGCAGGACCAAGAACTCCTATTTTCACACTTGATCACCATCCATACGCCTATTTTACGTCTATTTATTATCTAAATACTATAAACGTATTTGCACATTCTGTCAACAGCGCGAATTTCACGGTGACGGGACAGCGATAATGTCATCCCTAAACGGGACAGGGATCGCGTCCCGGAACGAAGGGAAGGGGAAATGTCATCTGTCATTCCAAGTGAATGATGAGGAGCGATGTTTTCTTGAGTCTGAAAGAAACGACGAAAGCGGTGATTCCGGACGGAGTCGTGAAAGGAGAGATGACGGCGGCGGAAGGAGTGGTTCGCGTGGCGAAGAACGGACGGCGCTCTTTACTTCCGAAAGAGGAGACCCGGAAAGCGGAAAGAAACATCGCGAGGGATCGTCGGAGATGCCGCCGATGAAGCGTCCATGGCGTCGGACGAGGAGATTTTCTCGTCGCGGGGTACAGGAAAACATGATATCATCGTTGAAAAGACCCATACTTTTTTCACTGGAAAGAGTGATCCGAATGAACATCCGACGCATGTCGATCGACGATTACGACGATGTCTATGGTTTATGGTCCGGCACGACAGGAATGGGGCTGCGAAGCGTCGACGATTCAGCGGAAGGGATCGCGAGATTTCTGACGCGGAATCCGGATACAAGCTTCGTCGCGGAAATCGAGGATCGCATCGCGGGCGTCGTTTTGAGCGGACATGACGGCAGAAGAGGATTTATTTATCATACGGCGGTACGCCCCGAACATCGGAAAAAGGGAATTGGGAAGGCGTTGGTTGCAGCGGCGCTCGCTGCGTTGAAGAAAGAACGCATCACCAAAGTTGCGCTTGTGGTTTTTTCTACGAACGAATCAGGAAATGCATTCTGGAATGATGTTGGATTTGAAATGCGAAACGATTTAATCTATAGAAACATCAGCCTGGACGAAAAGAATACTTGAATCCATACGACGAGCGAGCCGGGAGATTTCGAAATCCGCAGACGCAAGCGACGTCGTCGACGTTTCTCACGTCTGCGGATTATGGCGTCATCGCGTATTCGAATGAACCGCTTTCTGCAGCCGCAGCACCAGCGGAAGCGCCACGGCGAGGGTCCCGGCCTCCGCGAAGGGGACGCTCATCCAGATGCCCGCCGTGCCGAAGAGCCGCGGAAGCACCAGGAGCGCCGCTCCCAGCAGACCGAGGCTCCGGAGAAACGAAACGAGCGCCGATTCCCTGGCGGCCCCCAACGCGGTAAAGAGGGCCGACGCCAACATGG
>LVBO01000452.1 GCA_001604435.1 Synergistales bacterium Syner_01 | reverse complement strand
TTCCGGAGGATGCCGTCGACTCCGGCGAGCACCATCGCCGAGAGCATGTAGTGGATGTTCGCGGAGGCGTCGCCGGTGCGGTACTCCACGCGGACTTCATCCTTCTTCAGGTAGCCGGGGATGCGCACCGCCGCGCTCCGCGACCCCTTCGCGAAGGTCGCGCTGATAGGCGCCTCGTAGCCGGGGACGAGCCGCCGGAAGCTGTTCGTGCTGGGGTTCGTGAAGGCGAGCAGACTCCCCGTGAGGCTGTGCTCCAGCAGGCCGGAGGTGTAGGCAAGCCCCGCCTTCGACAGGCCGTGGAGCTCGTCGCCGGGGAAGAGGCTCTTCCCGGCCTTTTCGAGGAACTGGTGGACGTGCATGCCGCTGCCGGGCATCTTGTAGAGCGGCTTCGGCATGAAGGTGACCTTGAAGCCCATCTCCTCGGCGACCGAGTGGATGATCCACTTGGCGATACAGACGCTGTCGGCGGCCTTCACCAGGTCCATGAAGTCCAGCTCGATCTCGAGCTGCGACGCGCCCACCTCGTGGTGGTGGTACTTCACCGCGATGCCCGCCTCCTCCATCAGCCGGACGGTCTCGTTCCGGAAGTCGAAGTAGCGGTCCTCGGGCGGCAGCTTGTGGTACCCCTTCAGCGGGGCGAAGCGCTGCTGCGTGTCGAAGTCCTCGCCGAGTCCTTCTCCCGAGCCGATGGAGTAGAAGGCGTGGTCGAGCCCCGTGGAGTACTCGACGGAGTCGAAGACGTAGTACTCAAGCTCGACGAGCATCCGCGCGCTGTCGGCGAGCCCCTTCTCCTTCAGGTACTCCGCGGTGCGCTCAGCGACGGAGCGGGGGTACTGGTCGAAGACCTTTCGCTCGGTGGAGACGACGTCGCAGATCACGTGGACGATGCTGAAGTCGCCGCGCTCCTCGAGCCACGCCGCGTTGCAGTCCGGGATGGCGACCATGTCGGACTGGTCGACCTTGGCGAAGCCGTAGTTGGACGCGTCGAAGCCGATGCCGTCGCGGAAGATCGCTTCGGAGACGTACCCTCTCGGCAGGCTCACGGAGCGCATGCCGCCGCCGATGTCGAACATACTAAAAACGCTTCCCCAATCGCTTCCGGACAGCCTCGAATTTCGTCGGCGCAAGGCGCGAGGCCCCTCGACGGGAGACTGTGCAAAAAGCCTCCCCCGAGGGAGAGGCGTTGCGCGAAAGCCCGTATGAAGCCGATCCCCGCTGTTTTCGGGCAAAGGCTGTATTCTTTACATTGAGATACTCTATGTTTGGTATATTTTACTGTCGTTTTTCACTGAGCGGAATTTATTGTATCATAAACGCTGATTTTATGCCGCGAAAAAAACGCCTTTTTCCGGAAACGACGAAAAAAGCCTCCCTCGAAGGGGAGGCTTTCGCGTTCGCGGAGAGCGTATCTATCGTTTCGTTTCCGCTTACGGCTTGATCAGCTCGGGATCGTCGACCACGCCGAAGTGGCGGAAGAGCCCCTCCTTGACCACCTGCACCTGCACGGGCTTGACCACTTCGCCGATCTCGTCGAAGCCGCCCATGACGCCGGTGAGGCCGTCGTACCCCACGGTCGCGGCGATGGCGTCGCGCACGGGCTTGCCGTCGGCCGTCCCCGCCGTCTTCATGGCGTTGACGATGATCATGAAGGCGTCGTACGCCGAGGCGCCGACCATGTCGGGCTCGAACTTGTGGCGGCCGCGGAACTCCTTCAGGAAGTTCTGGACCACGGGACGGGGGTCGTCGCGGTCGAAGTTGGTGACGATGTAGAAGCCCTCGGCGGCCTCGCCTGCGATCTCGACGAGTTTGGGCGAGTCGGCGCCCTCTTCGCCGAGGATTTTGGACTCGATGCCGAGTTCGCGGGCCTGCCGGAGCAGCGGGCCGGTCTGGAAGTAGTAGCCGCTGGCGAAGATGACGTCGGGATTCAGCTCCTTGATCTTCGAGAGATAGGGCTTGTAGTCCTTCTCGGAGAACGGATAGGCCTGCTCGCTGACGATCTTCAGATCGGGGGCGTACTTGTCCGCGTACTCCTTGAAGCCGGTCACGAGCGTGCGGCCGAAGTCGTTGTCGCTGGTGAGCAGGGCGACCGTCTTCGCGCCCAGCAGCTTGTGCGAGGCGTACCCGGCGGCCTTCCCCTCGACGAAGCCGAGGAAGCCGTTCCGGAAGCAGAAGTCGCCGGCCGTGGTCACGTCCGGGTGAATGGCGTACGCCGCAACCAGGGGAATCCGCTCCTCCTGGAAGATGGGGGCAACGGCGCGGGTGGGAAGGCTGTACGAGCCCGCCACGAAGGCCGCGATCTTGTCCTGCTCGATGAGCTTGTATGCGAGAGCGACCGCTTCCTTGGCGTCGGCCCTGTCGTCGTAGTACACCAGCTCGATCTGTTTGCCGAGCACGCCGCCGTCCTTGTTCACCTGGTCAAGGGCTATCTGGACGGAGTAGAGGGCGCTCGTGCCGTCCGCCGCCGCAGGTC
>LVBO01000451.1 GCA_001604435.1 Synergistales bacterium Syner_01 | reverse complement strand
GCGTTGTGCCGGCCGATGTCCTCGGTGCGGAAGAGCTTCTCCCCGTCCTTCGCCATCAGCGCCGCAACGTGCGTTCCGCCGGTCGCGCGGAAGATGGGCGCTTCGCTCAACCACTCCGCGCCCTCGCGAAGCACCGACGCGGGGATGCGCCCTTCGGAGGGGACGGCCTCGCCGAGCTTCTTCTCCGCTCCCGGCGCCAGCAGCGCCGACGCCGACGAGGAGAGGATTCGCTGCAAGAGCGGCAGTCCCTCGGTCATCCGCTTGCGCTTCACCGAGACCGCGCCGGGAGCTATTTCGAGGCTCGCGATGTCGTCGCGAGCCTGCAGCAGACGGCGGCATTTCAGGTGGCCGACGGCCCAGTAGCGCTCTTCTCCCGGCGTGCAGACGGCCGTGACCTCCTCTTCGCCGTCGAGGACGAGAGTGACCCGTCCCTCCCTCAGCAGCCTGTCCGTCGCGGTTTCCCGCTTCGCGCCGTCGATCCGCGTGATCGTTCGCGGGACGAGCACCTGCGGAGCGTCCTCATGGACGAACTCGATCGTGTCCCCGACGGTTACGGTTCCCTCCGAGAGCACTTCGCAGAAGATCCCGAGGCGCGGCATGATGCAGTCGCCCGCGGCTTCGTAGATGGCGCAGTGCGAGTGGCACTCCTTGCCGATCTGCGTCACCCGCAGCAGTGCGTCCCCGATGCGGAGCGTGTCCCCGAGGACGAGTTTCTTGAGTTCGATCCCCTCGGTGACCAGGTTCTCGGCGAACGCGCCGTGGAAGAGCGTGGGAATGATCTTCTTCATCTTCTCGATCTCTTCGGACTCCAGCAGGCTCACCTGCCGGTGGGCGAAGCCGAAGTGCCCGTCGCCGTCGAGACCCTTGCCGGGGACGAGCTTCCCTTCTCCCTGGTCGTGTTTTTGCAGCCCCTTCGCCGGAGCGGTACAGACGGCGAGGATGGTTCCCTTCATGTTCATGGTTTAGAATCCGGCGCCCGGGATGCGCTCCAGAAGGCCGAGCAGCATGGCGAAGCGCGAGGGAAGCGCGTCGATTTCGATATACTCCCCGACGGAGTGCGAGCCTCCGCCCATCGCGCCGAGGCCGTCCACGGTCGGCACGCCGAGCGCCGCCGTGAAGTTGCCGTCGGAGCCGCCGCCGGTCGACTGCCAGCCGAACTCGACGCCCGCCTCCTTCCCCGCCTCCTCGACGAGCGCGCAGAGCTTCGGCGTCTTCTCGCCGGGGTTCATCGGTGGCCGGGTCAGAATGAAGTCCGCGTCCACCGAGATTCCGGGCGTGGCGGGGTGCGCCTTCAGCTGGAGTATCTTCTCGGCGATGCGTTCCACCTCCTCGGGTATCTTCACGCGGACGTCGACCGTCATGGTCGCCTTCTCCGGGACGACGTTCGCGCCCGTGCCCCCGGCGACGATGCCCGCGTTGAGCGTCGTCCCCTTCTCGAAGTCGGTGAGCCCGTGGAGCGCGATAATCCAGTACGCCATCTCGTTGACCGCGCTGATCCCCTTCTCCGGCTCCACCCCGGCGTGCGCGGCCCTGCCGTTGAACGTCACCTCGATGCGCCCCAGTCCCTTGCGCGCGTTCATCAGGTTGCCGTTGGGACGCGCCGGTTCGAGAACGACGGAGGTTCGGCTCTCCTGCGCCAGCTGCTCGATCCACGGGCGGGCGCGGCGCGAGCCGATCTCCTCTTCGCTGTTGTAGGCGATGCAGAACGAGCCCTTGCTCCCCTTCGCGGTGAGCGCGCGAGCGGCGTACAAGCCGAAGAGCAGCCCGGATTTCATGTCGTTGACGCCTGGTCCGTAGGCGCGCTTTTCATCCCGCGAGAACGGACGCTCGGCCACGGTTCCCTTCGGGAAGACCGTGTCCAGGTGCCCCAGCAGCAGCGCGTCGTACGGAGGCTCCCCGTTGGTGATCTTCAGGCTCGGCCCCGCCGTCGGGTCGAACTCCACCCGCTCGACGGTCCATCCGATGTCGCCGAACGCCTTCTCGAAGAACGCGGCGACCTTCGCCACTCCCTCGGGATCCTTCGACTGGCTGTCGATGTTCACGAGGTATTCAAGATCCTTCAGATACTGTTCGACGTTGAGCGTTATCCCCATGCAAACTCCCCCTTCATATAAAAAGCAGCAGGCTCACGGCCATGATCATCATGCCGATAACGAGCCCGTAGATGGATATGTGGTGTTCGCCGTACTTGCGGGCGGCGGGAAGCAGCTGGTCCAGCGAGATGAAGACCATGATCCCCGCGACGGCGGCGAAGATGACGCCGAAGAGCGTCCCGCTCAGGAAGGGCATCAGGACGAACCAGGCCAGCAGCGCGCCGACGGGTTCGGCCAATCCCGAGAGAAAGGAGTAGGTGAACGCTTTTTTCCTGCTCCCCGTGGCGTAGTAGATGGGGACCGACACGGCGATTCCCTCCGGGATGTTGTGGATGGCGATGGCGACGGCGATGGGAACGCCCAGGCGAGGATCCTGCATCGCGGACATGAAGGTGGCTATCCCCTCGGGGAAGTTGTGGATGGCGATGGCGAGCGCTGTGAGGACGCCCATGCGCATCAGCGAGCGCTCCTGCCCCAGCTCTCCTGCGCGCCCTTGTATCTCTTCTATCCGGTGCATCTCGTGCGGGTTTTCGTGGGAGGGGACGAACTTGTCGATCAGCATCACCCCGAAGATGCCGAGAAAGAAGGAGCCTGCGGTAGCCCATGCGCCGAGCCTCTCGCCGAGGTCGGCCTGAAGCGCCTCCTGCGCTTTGAAGAAGATCTCCACCATCGAGACGTAAATCATCACTCCGGCGGAGAGGCCGAGCGAAAATGCCAGAAAGCGGGTGTTGGTACGCTTCGTGAAGAAAGCGAGCGCGCTGCCGATGCCGGTCGAGAGGCCGGCGAACAGCGTGAGACCGAATGCGAAAAGTACATTTTCCATTTCCATGTGGCGACCTCCTTGATATGATGTCACGTGTACTCCGACACACAATACCCAAAGGAGTGCGCGGCGTCAAGCGGAACCGCGCTCTTTCCGACTGCGGGACAAGGGATTAATCTCCGGATCGGGAGATCGCTTTAAACTCGTCCGCGCAGGCCAGAAAGGCGTCGACGATCCGGGGATCGAAATGGCTTCCGGATCCCTCGACGATGATCTTCACCGCCTCTTCGTGGGGGATGGCCCCCTTGTAGGGGCGCTCGCTCACCAGCGCGTCGTAGACGTCCGCGATCGCCATGACCCGCGCGATGAACGGGATCTCCTCACCCTTCAGTCCGTGCGGGTACCCCGTGCCGTCCCACTTCTCGTGATGAAACTCGATGATCTGGCGAGCGTAGTGGATGAAGGGGGCCTCCCCGAGGATTCTGGCGGCTTCGCCGCCGGAAAGCTCGAGCAAACGCTGTACATAGGTCTTCGTGCGCCGGATATGCTCGCCGGTGCCTTGGTCCCGGTGCTCCGCCAGAATGGCCATGCTGCCGATGATCGCCTCCTGGTGCCGCGTCAGCTCCCGTTCGTTTTTTTTCCGCCCCGAGATATCCTGAACGATGGAGGCGAAGTACTTCGGGCGTCCGTCGCCGTCCCGCAGAAGTCTGCTGGAGACGGCGACGTCGATTCTCGTCCCGTCGCGCCGTAGAAAGTACTTTTCGACGAAGTACGAGTCTATTTTCCCGGATAACAGGTCGTCCATATACAGACGAAGCACGCGCTCCCGTTCCTCCGCGGGGGTGAGGTCGCGCCAGGATGTTCGTTCCAGCTCCTCCTGGGAGTACCCGGTCATCTCGCAGAACTTGTCGTTGAAGCGGAGCCAGGTTTCGTCGGTGTTGATCATGGTGAACCCCACGCTGTTCTGCTCGAAGAACGTCCTGAAAAGCTTCTCGCTCTCGCGGAGCGCATCCTCGGCGCGTTTCTTCTCCATGTAGACGCTGAGTTGGTTTCCGACGTTCTGTAGGATCTCCATGCACCAGTCGTCGTAGGCGTAGGGGTCGGTGTAGCTCTGGAGGATCATGGCGCCGAAGGCTTTTTTTTCGTTGAACAACGGTATCCCGATCCACGATTCCGACCGTATTTTCCCGATGAATTCGATGACGCCCTCGTCCGCAAGCTTTCGGATCTCCTCTTTGGAGCAGCGCATGGGCCGTCTGTTTTTAATCACCAGGCTGGTCAACGATTTTTCTGCTGGCCAGCGGGTTATCAGCTCTTTTTCGTCGCTGCCGAAAGATGAAAAAGTTGAGAATATATTCGTTTTGTCGTCGTATTCCGCTATAATCAAGTTCTTCGTCTCCATCAGCCCCGAGAGTGCTCTCCGGACCATGTCGAAGACCTCGATCTCGGACTCGGCGGTCGCCATGATTTCGGCAAGTTCCTGCTGCACCTTCCTGACGGTCTCCGCTCTGTTATTCTCGGCGATGAAGAGCGTCTGACGGACGTTTTGGTAGGCGAGTTCGGAGAGTTGCGTGACGAAAGTGAAGAGCATCCGGGCAATTTTCCGAAAGCGGCCCTTTGACATGGAGGGAACTTCGCGGAAGGCCGCGACGGCCTCTTCCTCGTCCGCGCCGATCTCGCGGGCGTAGGCGCGTATCGCCTCCTCGTTCTGGCTCTCGTCGCGGACCTGCCCTATCAGCCAGTTGGCGACGTGCTTTCCCCCGACGGAGATGCCTGCGCCCGCGTCCCACAGTCCGCCGCTGAGGCAGCGCCGAATCGTCGGCCCCTTGGGGTTGTATCGCCCGATGACCGCATCGGACCGGAAACAGTTGGCGCACCCCTTCCCGGTCCCCCGCACAACCTCGCTGCAGAAGCGGGTGAAGTTGGCGGGGCGGGTCAACGGCGTCCCGTCCGGCCGGGTGACGACCGAGGCGACTCCCGTCGCGTCCGAGAACTCGTCCTGCAGGCGTTGGATATCGGCAAGGTCGAACATGTCCTCGAAACGGATTTGATACGGGCCGTTCGTTAATGACTCGATGTTCATGGCGAAAACCTCCGGAGATAGTCGTTCACGAGCGCCACTTCCTTCCGGGAGAGTTGCGGAGACTCCGCCGAAGAGCGCGCGGCGGCGTGGAGGGAGTCTTCCGTTTTTCTCGGTATGCGCATACCAAATTTTCCGATGGTTTTTATTATAAACCGTCACGAGCTCTTTCGCATCCCCTGCGAATCACGCCGGAAAAACGTCGCGGGCGGGCCTTCTCTTGTGCGAGGAGGCCCGCCCGAGTTCAAAGAACATCGATGGAGAAGTCGCCGAACTACTCTTTCCGCGCTTCCTCCTTGCTCCTCCGCCGCTGTTCGCGGATCAGTCCGTCCATCTCGCCCTTCTCGACGGAACCCCACGCGACGTATGTGTACGCCTGCGGCTCTCCGAAGAGTTCGACGAACGTTTTGCGCGGAAATTCGCGGACGACCGACTGTCGATTCCGCTGCATCCGCTCCGATTCGGCTTCGGTGATGGTTCCGGCGTCCTTCTTGTCGCGCAGTTCGAACCAGTCGGCGGGCCAGAGGCCGTCCAAAAGGCGCACCGAAACCGCCTGCATCGTCGATTTGCGGAAGAAGTCGAAGACGAAATTCTCGGCGCCTTTCGCCATTCCCGCGGGCGGCCAGGTCCGGGTGTTCCTGTCCGCTCCCTTCATGATGAGGTCCAGCAGATCCATGGGGCCTCCCGGAGCGCGCGCGATGATCAGCAGGTCGTCCGTACGCGGGATTTCGCCTTCGGCGTGCAGCAGCTTAATACCGTAGCGGATGGCCTGGAAGGCCATGGTCGCGCCCGGGCACGCGTTTCCGTGAAAGTCGAAGGTATCGCACAGTTTGATTTCAACGGTCTCGCCGCCGCGGATCACCGTGATCGGGGGCAGGTTGTAGACCGATTCGGGGTACTTTTGCTCCGCAGCCGAGGCGGCGAACCCATGGAACAGCGCGAAAGCGCACGCGACGGCGATAAGGATACCGACAAGACGACGATTCATAATCGCAGACCTCCTGAATACAACCCCCTCCGTCCATGAAAACGCGCGGAGGAGGAGGGACGGCCCCCGCGTTCCTTGGCGAACGGGCGCTTAGAACTCGACGCGGGTTCTGAGACGAATCAGATTGTCGTCGCGTCCGAGCACGCCTTCCGAGTTCTCTATCCTGTCGTAGGCAAGCTCGAAGGAGAGAGCCGGGGTGTAGTGATACACAGCGCCGATCGTCCAGTTGACGGTGTCGTCGGTCGAGGGCGAAGAGCCGCCTCTGACCTTGCCCTTGAAATAGCGTTGGAAGGTGTTCAATTGGTCGTTCCAGTCCTGCGTCAATCCGATGAAGTAAATGTTCTCGTACTGTTCGCCGATGTTGCCGTCGCTTGTGACGGTACCGTACATGTTCCACGGAGCGTCGGTCCAGACGCTGAAATTATCGTCGAACGCCACGTATTCGATCCACACGGAAGTGAATTTTAAAGCGTCCTGCTTGATGTCCAGAATAACCTGCGTGGCCGCCGGCTTTTCGACGTCGGCTCCGACCTGTGTTTCCTGTTTATAGTACGCGCCGCGAAGGGCTATGTGCGGAGTGAAATTCACGCCGAGGGCGCCCCAGTACACATGTTCGTCCTCCTTGGGATCTCCCGAAGACGAAAGCACGTTCGCATCGTACTTCCTCCAGATTCCTTGCAGCGACATCCAAAAACGCTCGTTGAAAGTTGCTTTCGCGCGTACGCCGAACTCGTAGTGTTCGCTTTCGTCGTCCGGAGCGACGCCCCCCTCGTCCGGACGGGTGACATAGAACGCGAAGTTCCCCATCGCAAAAGGTTTGTTGAAGTAGAAACCGAGAAGAGCTCTGTCCGTGAACATCGCGTCGTTATCGATATAGAGTTCGTCCTCCGCGGCCCAGTCGTACTCCCAACGTCCTATCATCGCCTCGAAATCCCACGGCAGCGCGACGTCGATCCAGTAGCGTTCGAACATCGGTTCTTCGCCTTCCTCGGAACCGATCCGCGCGGTGAACGTCACATGCTCGTCGACGATCTTCCGCATCCAGATACGGTACTTGGATAGAGCGAAACGATTCTTCCCGGTCGTTCCGTAGAGATTCTCGTTTCCCGCGCTGTCGTCCTTTTCGGAGAACTCCGCGTCGAATTCCATCTCCCCCCATAGTTGCCAACCGCCGATACGCTCTTCCATAACCGCAAGCCTGCCGTCGAGTTTTCCGACCTTCACGCCGAGGACGTCGAGCTCGTCTTTGAACTCCACCACGAGGCGTTTCAACATTTCGACGTCCTGCTTCTCCGCCTTGTCCGCGTCGATCGACGCAAGAGCGCGCGCCGTCATCGACGCGGCCTCGTAACGAGTCATGGGCTGGTTGCCTTTGTACGAGCCGTCCGGATAACCGGAAAGAATCCCGCGGGCGGCCAGCTGCCCTATGGCGTCGTATGCCCAGTGATTCGCGGGGACGTCCATGAAAGGATTGACTCCGGCGAACGAAGGCGCGGAAAACGCCGCAAGCGCGACTACCGTCAGCACAACAAAGAGCTTTTTCATTTCGATCGACCTTTCTCCGTCGTATGTAGTTTGTGAAGCGAACACCATGATGCGCGCGGGGAGAACGCGGTTCTCCCCACCTCTACGCGAACGCCTCGTACGCTTCGTCGGTTTCCAGAAGGGCCTTCGAGAAGGCGACGCGCTCGCGCTCGATCTCCAGCTT
>LVBO01000450.1 GCA_001604435.1 Synergistales bacterium Syner_01 | reverse complement strand
CCTCCTGAATACAACCCCCTCCGTCCATGAAAACGCGCGGAGGAGGAGGGACGGCCCCCGCGCATACTCTCTTACAGAATCGCCTCGTACGCCTCGTCGGTTTCCAGAAGGGCCTTCGAGAAGGCGACGCGCTCGCGCTCGATCTCCAGCTTTTCCGCCTCGTCGAGCCCCCGGCCGTCGCGCAGGCGGCACAGCTCGAAGTAGCGCTTCGGGTCGAGGGCCTTCTTCAGGACGAACCGCCCCTTCCGCTCCCCCGCCGAGATGTCGAAAAGGAAAGAACCGCCGGTCTGTCCGTCGGGCGCGGTCACCTGCCCCTCGCCGAGCCGCTCGTCGATCGTCAGGCGGCCTCCGCCGACGGCGCGCGTGACCATCTCCAGACCGTCCACGATCCCCTGCCCGAAGATGCCGCACCGTATCGAAATATCCTTCCGCTCGGGCGCGCCTTCCGGAGACAGCAGCGGAAGCGCCTGTTTCAGCAGCACGTAGGCCGCGGCCACGCCGCACTCCGACTTTCGTCCGGCGTAGCGAAGCATCTCCCCGTAGCCGATGGAGAGGGGCAGTCCGCCGTCCGTCACGGAGAGGGGCGGCAGCGCGTCCTCGATGGAGAGGTCGAGCGGCGTATCGTTTTCGACCTCTTCCCTCGCGTGCGGCAGAGGGGAGAGATAGTGGCAGTCGAACACGTCCTCCGGCTTCGAAGAGCGCAACGCCATGCCCACGGCCCCGCGGAGATCCATCAGACGGGCCCGTTCCGCACCCTGAAGAGGCGAACGGGCGTTCGCCTCCGAAAGGACGTAGAACTCCTCCGGCACGAGGCCGTGTTTCAGCGAGAAGATGGCGACGCCCCCCGCCGCGTGCAGCTCGAAGTAAAAGTGCCCCCTGTTCGGCGAGGCGGGAGGATTCCCCAGCATCGCCATGCCGTCGAGCAGATGAAACGCTTTCCGCGAGGAGGCTCTCGTCGCCATCTCCACAGCGTCGAAGAATCCGACGCCGGGGAACGGCGTCTTCAGCAGGATGTCCTCGCGCCGCGCGACGCCGCCGTCCGCGAGCGCGGGCAGGGCGAAGCGGAGCGCCTGCCATGCGAGCCCCACGCCTCCGGGGTACTCGCTTCCGTGGTACTTGGAAAGGTGTTCGTAGGAAAGCGACAGCACGTCCTTCCAGTCGCGGACGAGCAGTTGCGCGTTCGCCGTCACGGTTTCACGACCTCGACGACCGACTCGATGTCGATCGTCTTCGTGATCAGCCCGGCGTCCAGCAGGAAGTCCTGCGTGCGCTTCAGCTCTTCGACGTCCGAGGGGCGGATCTCCGGATCGAAGTCGTACAGAGGCGCCATCTCGCGCACCTGCTCGACGGAAAGCCCGGTCTCCTCGGCGGTGAGGCGGAAGGCCTCCTCGGGATTCGTCTTCATGAAGTCGACGCTCGCGCGGCGAACTTTGTCGAACGAACGGACGATCTCCGGGCGGGAACGAAGCAGCTCCCCGCGCACGGCGACCACCGTGGTGGCGTCGACGAGCCCTTCGCCCGTGAAGAGGACGCGCGCCCCCTTGCTCAACGCGTCAGCGACGGACGGCCCCGCTGCCAGCGCGCCGTCTATAGAACCTCCGAAGAGCGCCGCGACGCCGTGCGGAATGCCCATTTCGATGTGCTGCACGTCGTCGTACTTCATCCCCTCTTTCATGAGGGCGGCCACAAGAAGCTGGTGCAGCACCGTCCCCTTGGGACCGGCGATCTTCTTCCCCTTCAGGTCGGCGAGGGACTTCACCGCCGGATCGTTGACGAGCAGCGTGAACGCCTTCGGCGAACGTCCGTAGATGCCGACGATCTTGATGTCGAGCCCCTGCGAGGCCGCGATGATCACCGAC
>LVBO01000449.1 GCA_001604435.1 Synergistales bacterium Syner_01 | reverse complement strand
CCCCTCCTCCTTGCCGTAGAAGTGCACCTCCAGCAGGCGCGGCAGGAAGGCGCGGGCGACCTCCTCCCCCTTCAGCTCGCCGGACTTCACCTGTGCCGAGGAGACGACGTGCCCCAGGTCCATGGTGATGGCGGTATCGGCGGAGGAGGCCCAGCGGAGGATGTTCTCCGGATCGCTCGCCGGACCTGCGCGCAGATTCTCCAGGCTGACGGTAACGCCGAGCGCCCTTCCGTGGTCGGCGAGACGCCGCAGGTTCCGGGCGACCGTGTCGGAGTTCAGCGTTACTCCCTTGGAGAGTCCGGCATGGACGGTGAGTACCTCGCCGCCGACCTGCGCCATCGCGTCGAGCGTGCGGCGGTGTGCGTCGAAGGCGGCTTCCGCGTACTCGGCGCGTGCGTCGCCGAATTCGAGGCCGAAGTAGCGCGTGTGGTAGCGCACCGGGACGTTCCGGCGGCGGAATTCGGCCGTGTGCGCCGGCAGAAGCTCCAAATCTTCCGGGTCGGGCGTGTACTCCAGCGCGAAGCCGTGCTTCAGAGCCCACGGGTAGCGGCTCTCGGGGTCCGCGGCCTTTGCGCAGAGGGCGAACGTGTGGTGCGGCGGAAATTTCATGGCGTAGCCTCCTTTTGGGTCGGGGCGGCTTCCGGGTACGTTTCCCCGAACAGCCGGAGATCCTCCGGGAAGAAGCGGAGCGAGACGCGCTCTCCGGGGGAAGCGGTGCGCGCGGATGCGGCGCTCTGTTCCACGACGAGCGGCCGCTCCGCCCCCGCGTCGATTATAAACCGGATCGCGGGGCCGAGAAAGGTCGACTTTTGCACGATGCCGCGCAGCCCCTCCTCCTCCGGGGGAGCGAGCGCGATCTTCTCGGGCCGCAGGGCGCAGAGGACGGGGCCGTCGGGGAGCGCCGTTACCGGTCGGGGGAGGGAACGATTCAGCAGGGAGAGCGCGTCGGCGGAGAGCGTCGCGGGGATCAGGTTCACCCTTCCGAGGAAGTCCGCGACGAACGAGGTGGCGGGAAGATCGTAGAGTTCGCGCGGCGCGCCCGCCTGTTCCAGGCGTCCGTCGCGGACCACGGCCACGATGTCGGCCACGCTCATGGCCTCCTCCTGATCGTGGGTGACGAAGAGCGTGGTGATCCTCAGTTCGTCGACGATGCGGCGAAGGTCGTCCCGCAGATCGGCGCGCAGACGCGCGTCGAGGTTCGAGAGCGGCTCGTCCAGAAGCAGCATTTCCGGGTTGATCACCAGCGCCCGGGCCAGCGCGACGCGCTGCTGCTGTCCGCCGGAGAGTTCCGCGACGGCGCGCCGCTCGTACCCGTCAAGCCGCACCAGCTCCAGCGCCTTGCCGACCTCCTCGCGCACCCTCCGTTCGGAAAAGCGTCTGCGGCGCAGGCCGTAGGCGATGTTCTCGAAGACGTCCAGGTGCGGAAAGAGCGCGTAGTTCTGAAAGACCATCCCGAGGTTGCGCTCCTTCGGGGGGAGGTCCGTGATGTCGCGCCCATGGAGCACGACGCGCCCCTCGTCGGGTTCCAGCAGGCCGACGACGATGCGGAGCGCGGTCGTCTTGCCGCACCCCGACGGACCGAGCAGCGAGCAGAGCGTCCCGGAGGGCACGGAGAGCGAGAAACGGGAGAGCACCTCCGTCGCGCCGTAGCTCTTCGAAACGCCCCGAAGTTCCAGCCCCGTCAGAGCGTTCGCCCCGAAGCCAGTTCCCTTGGTATCCATGGTTCCGCTCCTTTCTTTTTCGTCAAGAGGAGAATGCCCGCCATGCCCGCCGCAGAGAGGGAGAGCATGACGACCGAAAGCGCCGCCGCCGTCCCGATCTCCCCCTTGT
>LVBO01000448.1 GCA_001604435.1 Synergistales bacterium Syner_01 | reverse complement strand
ACCTTGCCCAGCGAGCGCTCGACCATCCGCGAACACGTGGCGCACGTCATCCCCGTGACGACGAGACTCGTCTTGAACTGCTGTTGCTCTTTATCGCTCATGGATTTTTCCTCCGAATAGTAAAAATGTGTCCTGAACCGGGCGTTTGCGGACGGGACGTTGGAGAAGCAAAAACTCCCGTCCGCGAACGTCCGGCTTTTTTTCCTCGCACTACGCTTCAAGCGTAGCGTCGTAGCCCGCGTCCTCGATGACCGCCTGCACCGCTGCCGCGTCCTGCGCCTCCGCGGTCACCTTCTTCAACTCTACGGAGACCTCGAATTCCTTCACCCCCGCGGCCTCCAGGGCCTTGGTTATGCGCATCTTGCAGTGGTTGCAGGAGATATCGGGAACCGAAAAAACAAACTTCGCCATTGGAACACCCTCCTCATGATCGTATGTTCGATATCATAAACTCTATCGCTTTTGTAGTATATACCACCGGAGGTATTTTCGCCAGAGGCTGGAGAGAGGAAATTCTACAGAATCGATAATCTATGCGGGGGAGACGACGAATTCCGTATCGGCGTGGAGATGTGAACATCCCGGAGTCCATCGACACCATACCCGGATCAGGCGTTCCCCCTTTTTCCAATGAGTCGAAAAATTTAAATTCCCTGCTTGACTCTGACACGGTGTAAAGGTTTATTATGGTTCCGCGGAGCCATCATGGACAAGGAGGCGTTACGAATGGAAAAGAAACCTGCGGGGAACGAAGGTACGGTTCAGGAGAAGGATGCGAAGAAAAAGCTCGGCGAAATGGACGAGAACGAGCTGAACGGCGTCGCGGGCGGCGAAGGGATGGATACGGGGACTGTAATCAAGCCGAAATGACGTGGACGGCCGGAGGTGTGGAACAGCCCCCTCCGGCCGTACTGTTCGTATTTTTTTCGAAAGGGTGATCGAGGGTGAAACGAAGGAACCTCTTTTCTCATAGAATGCTCGTCTCTCTGCTCTGCCTGCTCTTCTTGAGCTTCGGGAACGCCGACGCCGCGACGTGGACCGTGACGAAAGGAATCGACGACGGGAGCGCCGGAACGTTGCGCCATGCCGTGACGAACGCCGCGGCGGGCGACGCCATCGTGTTCGATTCTTCCGCGACGACGGTCGAGCTGACCGACTACATTTTTCTCAACAAGGCGCTTACGATCAACGGGCCGGTAACGCTCCGCCAGACCGGATCGAACAAACGGGTGCTCTACGTGACGGGCGACTGCACGCTCAACTACCTGACCATCACCGGTGGAAACTTCGTCCCCGGAACACAGGGGGGAAATTACTGGAACGGCGCCGGAATATATAACTACGCGAATCTGACGATGAACCACTGCACCGTGACGGGAAACACCGTCGGCGGGGGCGTATACAACGTAAAGAATCTGACCATGACCGGGTGCACGATCAGCAACAACACCTGCGCAGGATCGCGGCACGCGGGTGGCATCAACAACGAGGCCAGCGGATACAGTGAGCCTGTGCTGACGATGTACGCCTGCGTCGTGGAGGGGAACTCGAACCCCGACACCTACGGAGGCGGCGTCTTCAACGGGGAGAAGCTCTTCATGTACGGCTGTACGGTGCGGAACAACAGCAGCAGGGGGCTGGGAGGAGGCATATACCTCAACTCCTTCAGCGAGACGACGCTGGCCCAAGGGTGCGTGGTCATCGGCAACTCCCCCGATCAGATCTGCGGCCCCGGTCAGTACGGCTCGGTGAGTATCGACGCCTCCTGCACCGTAGGCGATACGGCGGGGAACAAGGCTGTCGCGCTCTCCGGCTTCGCGACGGGAAGCGCTCCCGAGCCCCGCAAAACGACCGGCGAACCTGACGTCGCCGTGGTCGAAGATGCGCTGAAGGACTCCGGGAGCGGCCTGTTCACGCTGGTAAGAGATTCGCTGAACGTCGATCTGGGGGCGTCCGGCGAGATCTCCGCCGAGCTTTCGAGCATGGACGCGACGTTGTACGACGCGTTCGCCTACGAGGACGTACGGCTCGAGGACGCGTCGGGAAAGGGCGAGCTGGTCATCGAATTCACCGCGTCGTGGCCGAAGAACGTGCGCTACTACGCGATGTTCGCCGAGTACGGAAGCGCGCCGGCGAGAGCGCTTTCCGTGAAGGGGTACGTCGTTCCGGAGCGGGGCGTGCGATTCGAGGTCAAGCCCGGGCAGGCGCTTCCCGACGGAATGACGCCGCCGCCCTTCTACGAGGAGGGCGAGGGATTGATGACGTGGCGGAACGTGGTTGCGGACAACGGTCCGTACGACCACAACCGCGAGAAGGGAGTGGTGACCTTCCGCGTCTGCTCCGTCCGCGCCGGGGCGGTGCAGCAGCAAGGAGGTGGCGGCGGAGGTTGCTCGGTCGGCGTCGGGAACGCATGGACGGCGGCGCTGCTCCTCTTCGTTCCCTTCGTTGTCAATCGATGCGGAAAGCGCAGGCGCTCGGCGGAATGAGCGGCGAGGATTCGAGGGGAATCTCCGGCGGAGAAGGGATGGACGCGTCAAAGATCATCCCCTGACATTGCCTCCGTCGCAGGACGTGGCGCCGCAGACGCGGGATTTAAAAACAACGCTCATGCCTTCGTTCCGAATTCGGAAGAGGAGCATGAGCGTTGTCCGAAGCACGGATGGAACTACTGAATGAACGTATCGTCGCCGCCGACGCCGAACACCGCGCTGTATCCGGCGCCCTCGATAAGCCCGCGGACCGCTTCCGCATCGTCGCTCTCGACGGTGACAGTCTTCGAGTCCAGCGAGATATCGAATTCCTTCAGCGCCGCGGCTTCCAGGGCGTTCGAGATTGTATTCCTGCAGTGTTCGCACGACATGTCCGGGACGGAGAAGATAAATCTCGTCATGGTACAGCCACCTCCTTGCGGTCTTTTTTCTCCTTTTATTATACCATAGGGCGTACACGGGATTAAAATTTAGTGAAAACTATTTCAAGAAAAAACGCGCATCTCGATGCGATAATTCCCGAGTTCATTGTTTCACCAGACGAGAGAAAAGTCTGCAAATTAGAATGAAGATCATTTGCTATTAAAAATCAATTTGATATGTTATTATAATTATAAATGCATCCCTGCCGTTGAATCGACTTCAAGAGGGAAAAGAGACGAGGAGATGTTTACTATTACGATTCAATATGTCAAAAGATGCAAGCAAGTGCGAATTGCTGCGTCATTGACTTTCCGCGTACCTCTTGCATGGCGTGCATCGCCTTCTTAGGCTTCCCCATGAAGCAGCCTGTTCGCGTACTTGTAGTAACGCATGATCATATGCTCCGGCGCTATTCCGGCGAGTGCATAAAAGAGATGGAGGGGTTCGCGCGCGCCGGGTTTGCCCGCTCCATTGAGGAGTTGGAGCGGATTCTCTCAGCGCCGGAATACGGGCACGATATCGCTCTCCTGGATCCGTTTCTCCCGTTCGACGCGCTCGACACGGCGATAGGTTTGCTGCGCCGTCACAAGCGTCCACGGGAGATCATCGTCGTCTCGCGCTGCGCGGAGAAGTCGTTTATTTCGACGGCGCATCGCCTTGGAGTCTTCGACTACATCATCGCTCCCTTTTCTCCATCCAGGCTTCGTACTTCCCTGCTGGAGTGCAGAGAGCGCCTGCTCTTTCTCTCCTCTCTCCCCCCGTCGCTTACCCAGAACCATGTGGATGCTCTTTTGTACCAAAGAAAGCAGCCCCTTGCGAAACCGTTCCATTCCGCCCGGAAAATACCGGATCCGCAGCGCCTGCTGCGGATCATGAATGCGCTCGCCGAGGCGTCGTCGCCGCTCTCCCTGGACGAGATCGTCCGGAGGACGAAAATATCTCGCAGTACTACGTGGCGTTGCCTTCGTCACCTCGAAGAAAACGGCTTCATAGGAAGCCGCCGGCATCACGAAGGCCTCGGCCGCCCTTCCGTTCGCTTCTTTCCCCTGGATGCTTCCCGCTCTGTGAAGCTCCATTTCACAGAAAACAATGAAACAAAAAAGATGTAAATAAGAAGCTTCTTCCTCTAAAATCTTTAATAATATCGTGATTTGTGCAGGGAAAAAGAGCGCCTCCTTTCTCCCCCAAAAGTTCGCTTCTACGAACAGGAGCATTATGAAAAAGAAAATCTCTGTTCTCATTATAGAACATGACCCTATGTTGATGCATCTCGAAAGCGCCTTCATCGATTCCATGGGGAACTTCCGCGTCTGCGGAAGGGCGTCCACCTTGCACGGACTCGAACA
Organism: Synergistales bacterium Syner_01; assembly: GCA_001604435.1. Taxonomy (GTDB): domain Bacteria; phylum Synergistota; class Synergistia; order Synergistales; family Aminobacteriaceae; genus JAAYLU01. Next base: position 3,793 of record LVBO01000448.1, on the reverse strand, counting down.
GTATCTCCGGTATGCTCCCGAGTTTCCGGACCTCGTTGTGATGGAGCCCTTCCTCCCGTTCAATTCGATGGTGAAGGCGATGGATTTGTTGCGCCCCCACTCTCAGTATCCGGTATTTCTGAGCGAAATCATCGTCGTCTCGCGCTGCCCGGATCGTAGCGTCATCGAGGAGGCATGTGCTTTTGGTCTCTTCGACTACATTATCAAGCCCTTTCCCGTCGAGCGTTTCCGTCGGTCGCTTTGCCTTTTCGAAACCTATTTCTCCCGCCTCGCCTCTCTCCCCGAGGTAGTCGACCAGGAACAGCTCGACCGAATCTTCCGCCGGAGCGCGCCCTCGCGCGAAAAGTACTTCCACGATCTTCCGAAGAACATGAACCGGGAGACGGTACTGTGCATTGTACGCGCGCTTTATGAAGGAGAGGCGGCTCTCTCGGCGGAGGAGGTCGCGGTGAAGTGCGGGTTGTCGAAAAGTACGACGTGGCGCTATCTCTCCTACCTGGCGGAGACCGGAGTCGTCGCAAAGCGCGACGACCAGGGGAGCACCGGACGTCCGTTGGTCCGTTACTTTCCCGTGGTCAAAATGGACCCGCGGTTGCAACTTTTTTGGGAGGAATGCAATAAAGAAGAAATAAATGGGTAAAAGCGTTGTAGGGGCGATATGTATATGTAAATATCATCATATTCTGAATGTCGTTCGTTATGAGAAGCGAACGGCGAATTCGAGGGAGGATGGGGAAGAATGAACGTCATGCGCAACATATCCACCAAGGCGAAAGTGCTGCTGCTGGTCGTCGTCATGGCGGCGCTGCTGGGGGCGGTGGGGTACACGGGGCAGTATTTCAACGAGAAGAGCAGTCGAAGCTTGGAAGAGTTCTACAACGATATTCTGCAGCCGAGCATCTGGCTTTTCGACAGTCTTGTCCATGCGCGCGCGATCGAGGGGAATACGTTTGCCCTGATGCTCGCTGCCGACGAGAAGGAAAACGCTTTCATCGCGGCCAATACGAGGGAGCGGCGCGGTATGATGGATAAGAATCTGGATGACTACGCCAAGGGGAATCTCTCCGAGCATGAAAAAGAGCTCTTCGCGAAGATTCTTCGCTCGATCGAGCTCTTCCGAGAGAACGGGCTCGCCGCCGAGCGGCTCGCGGCGCAGAACAAGAATCGGGAGGCCTACGAGCACTTCCGTTCGGAGGCCGCCGGACATCTCAACGACTATCAGACGCTGCTCCGGACGCTGATCGAGGAGAAGCGCGCGTTCGCGGAGGAGACCGAGCGGCGGAATTCGCTCGACGCGGCGACGGCCTTCCGCCTGATCGTTGGTATCTCCATCGCAGCGCTTCTGTTCGCTGTGCTTCTGGGGCTGTTCATCGCCTCCCGAATCGCCGGTCCGCTGAACCGTCTCCGGGCTGGTGTGGAAGAATTCGCCACGGGCGATCTGACGGTTGCGTTCGAGGACGAGGGAAAAGACGAAATCGCCATGATGGGCGGATCTCTTGCCTCGATGGCTTCGAAGCTGAGGGAATCGATGCGCGCCATTTCGGATGCGGCCGACCGTCTCGGGCACAACGCGGAAGAGTTTTCCGCCCTTGCGGAGGAGTCGAACGCCGGGGTGGAGGAGTCCCGCGCCGGAGTCGACGATGTTTCGTCCCAGATGGAAAGCCTCGCCGCCGCAAGCCAGGAGATCAACGCGTCGGTCGAAGAGGTGGCGAGCGGCGCGCAGGCGTCGGCGCAAAAGAGCACCGAAATGGCAGGAGAAGTGGACCGCGCGCGGAGCGCGGGCGAAGAGGGAATGTCCGCCGTCGGCAAGGTTGTGAAAAGCATCGAGGGCGTCGCGGAGGACTCGGAGAAGGCGGCGCAGGAGGTGCGCAATCTCGGCGAGCGCGCGCGGGAGATTCAGAACTTTGTCGACCAGATAGGCGGCATCGCCGACCAGACGAACCTGCTTGCGCTGAACGCCGCGATCGAAGCCGCTCGCGCCGGCGAGGCGGGAAGAGGTTTCGCCGTCGTCGCGGAGGAGGTCCGGAAGCTGGCCGAAGAAAGCAACAAGGCTGCGGAGAAGATCGCGGACCTCGCGGGAGGCATCAGGAAGGATCTCGACAGGGTGGTCGCCGCCTCGGAGGGCAACGCCAAGGATTCGTACCAGTCAAGTGAGTTGGCTCGGGAAACGCGTGGGACTATTGGAAAGATGATGGACGCGCTCTCCCGTATCGCGACGGCGACGCAGGATTTGGCGGCCGTCTCCGAGGAGCAGGCCGCGTCGAGCGAGGAAATCGCGGCGGCCGTGCAGAATATCGCTTCCCGCGTGAGCACTGCGGCGGCCTCTTCCGACATGGTCAGGGGGCAGATGAGCGAGGTGGGCACGTCCGCCGAGCGCGTGGCGCAAGGCTCGGAAGACCTGGCCGCTCTTTCCGAGGAGCTTGCGAAGCTGGTGCGCCGTTTCAGGATCACCCGCGGAGAGAATGCCGCGGGTGGAATCGTCCCTTTGGAAAGAGGCCGTAAATAACGCTGCGGCGTCGCCGTACACTCCGAATCGGTAGCGATGGAGCGGCTCCCGAAACGACGAGGGGCCGCTTCTTCATTTTTCCCGCCTCTGTTGTGTGCTATGCTCTTGCCGACGGAACACAAAGTTCCGAATGTTGCGCGGAAGCTCTTGGTGAAAGGAGACTCGCGATGAGGGGGAAAGAGGTCCGCTACTATCTCGCGGAACAGCAGGGGCTGGAAGTCGTATGCCTGAGGGGCTCGCGCTTCTTCTACCCCGAACACAGCCATGTGTCGACCTACACCGCGAGCCTGGTCCTGTCGGGGGCGCTGCGTCTTGAGGCGGGGAGCGCAACGACCGTCCACGGCCCCGACGCTATTTTCGTGATTCCCCCCTACCAACCGCACGCCCTCTCCGCGTCCGGCGACTGCGAAACGGTCACTCTCTGCGTCGGGGGCGATCTGCTGCGCGCGCTCTCCGGCGGAGAAGCATGCTCGCCGATCAACTGTCTGCGCGCTCTTTCGGGCGCGTTTCCCGCCCTTTCGGACGTTCTTTCCGCGGGGTTTCGGCGTATGCTCGACCGTCTTGTTTCGTCGGTGCGTGCGCCTGGCCGCAGGGAGCGTGATTTCGTCGCCGCGGTGGAGCAGCGGCTGCTGCTCCGCCCTGAGGAGTCGCTCGACCTCGAATCCTTCGCGGAAGCGCTGCACGTCAGCAGATTCCATCTGCTCAGAGAGTTCAAAAGGAGCGTCGGTCTCCCTCCGCACAAGTTCCAGATGCAGAACAGGATACGAAAGGCGCGGAAGATGATGCTCGAAACAAGCCTCCCTCTGACGGAAGTGGCCCTGGCCGCCGGATTCTACGACCAGAGCCACTTCATCAGATGCTTCCGGAAGCTCGCCGGGATGACCCCCTCGGAGTTCCGGGATGCGTGCGTTGTTGGAACGTCCTCAGCAGAGCGCGGGGAAAAACTTGGCGAAGATCGAGAGTCCCTCCGTTCCCGCGCGGACTTCGTGCGGAACCCCCGCCGGGAAGAATGAGACCGTCCCCGCATCGTACGGGAGCTCCGTTCCGTCGTTCAGGCACGTCCCCCGTCCTGCGATCACCTCGTGCGTCTCGAGCTGCGTTTCGTGAACATGCAGCCCGATCGCTTTTCCGGGGGCGATGCGCACGAGATGAAAGCTGAACGCCCCTCCCGTCTGTTCACCCGTCGCCAGATGTTTGAGCTCCACGCCGTCGAATGCCGGGTGCTTCTTCCATTCAAGGGCGTCGAACGCCCTCTCTCCGCCCGGAACTCTCATCTTGCCGACGCCG
>LVBO01000447.1 GCA_001604435.1 Synergistales bacterium Syner_01 | reverse complement strand
GGGATGGGAACAGTGCCTCCAGCGTCGACTTCGCATAATCTCTGGCTTCGCATAATTGCCGCATCCGGATTCTCCAACGACGCCCAGCGTCTTCTTATGAGGTATGTAGATGTTGACGTCGTCCACCGCATGGAGCAGCCCCTCGCGGACTTTGAAATACTTCTTGAGGTTTTTTGTTTCCAGCAGCGGGGTTGTGTTCGTCGTCCGTTCCATCTACTCCGCCTCCTTCCGCCAGCCGTCCAGCCCGCCGAAAAGGTGGCACGAGATCAGGTGCGTCCCGTTTCCGTAGATGCAGGGAGGCTCGCTGTCGCAGACAGCCATCTTTTTCGGGCATCTGGGGGAGAAGTTGCACCCCTCGGGCAGGTTCGTGGGATCCGGCATCAGGCCGGGGATGGGCGTCAGTCGGCTGGTCTTGCTCCGCAAGTTGGGAATCGAGCCGAAGAGCCCCGTCGTATAGGGGTGATGCTCTTTCGAGGTGTAGATGTCCTCGGCGGTTCCTACCTCGACGAGTTCTCCCGCGTACATGACCGCCACGTTGTCGCAGGTCTGGGCAACGATGCCGAGATCGTGGGTGATCATGATCATCGCGGTGCCCAAGCGGTTGCGCAGCGTGCGGATCATGCTGATGACCTGAGCCTGTATGGTGACGTCCAGAGCGGTCGTGGGTTCGTCCGCGATGAGCAGCACCGGCTCGCACGCCAGCGCCATCGCGATGACGACTCTCTGTTTCATTCCTCCGGAGAACTGGTGGGGGTAGTCGTGCTTTCGCGACGATGGAATACCTACCATCGAAAGCACTTCGTCCACGCGATTCTGAATATCCTCCGCGCTCCTGTTGTCTCTGTTGTGAAGCTCCATGGCCTCGGCGATCTGTTCCGCCACCGACATGACGGGATTGAGGCTGGTCATGGGATCCTGGAAGATCATGGAGATCCGTTCGCCTCGAATCGAGCGCATGTCGGCTTCCTGCAATTCGAGCAAGTTTTTCCCCTCGAATTCGATGGTTCCGCCGGTGATCCGCCCGGTCTGCTCCGGCAGCAGGCGCATAATGGCGAGCGCGGTCGTGGTTTTTCCGGCGCCTGTCTCCCCGACGAGGCCGAACGTCTCCCCTTTTTTCAGGGAGAAAGCGATGTTGTTGGTGGCATAGACGG
>LVBO01000446.1 GCA_001604435.1 Synergistales bacterium Syner_01 | reverse complement strand
ATCGTCAAAAACAACAACCGGCTCTGTCTCTTTCCTCAGAACCGGGTCGGGATACACACGAAGACGCAATGAATTCATTGTATTCGCCGCACTTTCTTTGAAAATAGAAAGGGTCGCCTTTTACGGCGACCCTTTGACGTACGTTAGTCCTGCAAGGAGTTCTTCAAAAACTCTCCGATGGTGACGTTCGCCTCGCCGTCGCTCATGACGTTTTTCTGCGGATGGCGGTCGTGGTGATCGCCGCGCTCCTGCTTGCCTCTGCGGCGTTCCTCGTCGCGCGGGCGCGCTGAAGGCTCTCCTCCGGCAGGCTCCTCAAGGGCGCTGATGCTCAGGCGCATTCTGCGCTCCGAAGGATTGATCTCGATGATGCGCGCAAGCACCTCCTGCCCCTCGGAGAGCACGTCGCCCGGCTTCTCAACCCTCTTCGTGCTCAGCTGGGAGATGTGGATCAACCCCTCGACGCCCTCTTCGATCTCGACGAACGCGCCGAAATCGGCAAGACGAACGACCTTGACGGTCAGATCCTGGTCCTTGGAATACTTGGACGCGATATCGTTCCACGGATCGTTCAGCTGCTTGTAGCCGAGGCTCATGCGCTTCTTCTCCATATCGACGTCGAGCACCTGCACTTCGACCTCCTGCCCCTTGCGAAGCACGTCGCGCGGATGCTTGATGCGGGTCCAGCTGAGATCGCCGATATGAATGAGCCCTTCGATTCCCGGCTCCACCTCGACGAACGCGCCGAAGTCTGTCACGTTGGTGACGATTCCCTTGGTCACGTCGTTCTTCTTCCATTTGGAAGCAGCCGTGGTCCACGGGTCGTTCTCGGTCTGCTTGATGCTGAGGGAGACGCGATTGTTCTCGCGGTCGATCCCGATTACGCGCACCTTGACCGGATCGCCCTTCTTGAACATCTCCTTCGGCTTGATGTTCCGCTTCCAGGAAAGCTCGCTCATGTGGACAAGCCCGTCGATCGGACCGACGTTCACGAAAACGCCGAAGGAGGTGATGCTGCTGACCTCTCCGTCGAGCACCGTGCCCTCCGCCACGTCCGTGTAGAAGGATTCGCGCTCCGCAACCAGCGTCTCTTCAACGATCATACGCCGGGAGAAGACGAGCCGGTGCTTCTTCTTATCCTTTTCCATCAATTTAGCGTCGAAGACCTCGCCCACGAACTTGCCCGGATTGACGCCCCTGCCCTCTTCGGCAAGATGCGAAATGGGGACGAACCCCTCAAGTCCGCAGCATTCCACCATGAGACCGCCCTTGACCTTGCGGATTCCCTTCACGGAAACGACTTCGTTCTGGGCCAGCTTGCTTTCAAGTTCGCTCCAGCGGCGGTCGAACTCGCATCTCCAGCGGCTGACAAGAAGCTGCGCCTCTTCGCCGTGGCGGATGCTCACCACCTGAATCTGGATTTTTTCGTCGATCGCGGGTTCGGCTTCGTCCTCCACCAGCACCCTGTGCGACCACTCCTTCGCGGGAAGGAAGCCCTCGCACTTGTATCCTACGTCCACAAGCCAGCCTCCGTCGACGACGTTCACCACCGTACCGGTGACGATCTTGCCGCGGTGAAGCTCCTCGACCTCTCCATACTGTTCGAGGATGCTCTCCATCGTCTCCTGCGCCTCGCCCGTTTCCTCCACTTCGCGTCCTTCGGCGTTTTCGACGTCCGTTGTACGGAGTCCTTCATTCATCATTTCTTCCGTCATAACCTTCCATCCCCCTTGACACCTGCGATGTCTCTATTGCGTGTTTCACTTCTTCTATCAGCCAGTCCGGTGTGCTGGCTCCGGCTGCTATTCCTATTTTTTGTTTCCCGGCGAACCATTCAACGGAAAGCTCTCCCGCATGCTCGATCCACAGGACGTCGCAACTCCGCGAACGCGCTATTTCGACGAGCTTCGCCGTATTGGCGCTGTTCCGGCCTCCGACGACGATCAGGCCGTCGACCCGCGAGGTGATCTCCCGCACGGCTTCCTGCCGCTGCGTCGTCGCGCCGCATATCGTATTGAACACCCGCAGCTCGCGGATTTGCGGCGCAAGAATCGAAGCGGCGGATCCGAGAAACTCCCCCTTCTGGGTCGTCTGAGATAGTACTCCCAATCTGTCCCTTTTGCCAAGAGCCTTTACCTCGGAAAGAGACGATGCTACCAGAACGTCCCCTCCCGCGCATCCCACGATCGCCTGAACTTCAGGATGCCCCGGATCACCGAGGACGAGCACCGAGTACCCTTCGCCGGCAAGAAAAGCGGCCTTGTCCTGCGCATTCTTCACGAACGGACAGGTCGCGTCGGTGACATTATCGGCGCCGCACCGGGAAATCAGCTCCTCCTTCACAGAGGGAGGAACACCGTGGGCGCGAACAAAAACAGCCGAGCCGCACGGAATATCCTCTATCCGGTCGACCACTCGAAGCCCTTTCCTGGACAGACGTTCCACTTCCTGAGGGTTGTGGATAGGCATGCCTATGGAATACACTTTCCCATCGCTTCCGGAAGCCGAGGACGCACACTCTTCGATGCGCTTCTCCAGGCTCTCTATGGCTCGTTGTACCCCGAAGCAAAAACCGGTGGGCGAAGCAGTTTCAATTATCTTCTTGCGCTCCATCGACGAAAGACCATCTCCCAGGATATTGCCGGACATCGTTTTCGATCGTGTCGACGAGCTTCGTCATCGAACAATCCACAGTATCATACCATAGAATTGGAGAAAATTTCCCAAACCAGGTCATCTGCCTTCGAGAAAATGCTTTCGTCTGCCGAATGTCCCGTTCGGCGGCTTCTTCCCGCGAACAGCGCCCCCGCAGATACTCAAGAATATCTTTATATCCGAAGCCCTGCATGGACGGGAAACGTTCGTCGTATCCGTTGGCGAGCAGCCACTCCACCTCTTCCACAAAACCGGAGGCGAACTGCTCCCCGACCCGCCGTTCGATGCTTTCGAAGAGAAAGCGGCGCTCGCGGGTCAAGCCGACGTACAGAACGTCGTACTCTTTCGGCGGCGTCATCTTTTTTCTTTCGCTCCATGCCTCCGCGACGGTCTTTTCGGTCAGGCGACAGATCTCGAGCGCGCGGACAACCCTTCGGACATCGTTCTCGTGCAGCCGTTCGGCGCTCTCAGGGTCGACCGAACGAAGCACCGCATGCAGCGCTGCCACCCCCTGTTCCGCGGCAAACAGCTCCAGCTCTCTCCGCAGATCTTCGTCCTTGGGCAGTTCTTCGGAGAGCATTCCCCCGAAGAGCGCTTCGAAGTAAAAGGGAGTGCCGCCCGCGAAC
>LVBO01000445.1 GCA_001604435.1 Synergistales bacterium Syner_01 | reverse complement strand
AAACTCCGGCGCCGTTAAGAACGGCCACAGGGGTATTGATCGCGGAGATCAATGCCGGAACATCTGTTTTCGGGAGATCATGCGCTCCCGCATCGGCTTCTTCCTTCGCGACATCTTCGGATACCGCTCCGTGACCTTCCGGTACCCCCGTCAAAAGCGCTGAAGCGGCTGCGATATCTCCTACCCAGTAGCTGATATTCGAGATATAGGCCGCCTTTCCGGGCATCGTAAAAAAACGGATGTTCTCCCCCGGCATCGAAACAAGGTACGATGCGAGCTGCAATCCCTGAGCAGGCGTCATATCGGAGTTCACCATCTCGATCACCTTATTCGCTAAATCGGGAATCTTCGGTATCATGTACGGACTCTGCAACTTTTGCAGTACAGCCTTGATGAAGTCCTGCTGTCGCTTGACCCGGCCTATGTCTCCCAGTGCGTCATGGCGGAATCGAACGTAATGGAGCGCATTCTTTCCGTCGAGAACCTGCAAACCCTTGGGTATATTGATAAAAAGCTTGCCCGCATAGTCATTGTAGACCATACGCTTCTGCACATCGATCTCGACGCCTCCGATAAGATCAACTATCGCGGGGAAAGTATCGTAGTTCACAAGCACATAGTAGTTGATCGGCATGCCGAGGTAGTTTACGACCGTTTCCCGAAGGAGATCGACTCCTCCGTACGCATACGCATGCGCAATCTTTTCCCAACCTCTTTTGGGCAGCTGGACACGAGTATCGCGAGGTATGGACATAAGACGGACGATCTTGTTATCGATATCTATGGTCGCATACGCGATCGCATCCGCGCGCCGTCCTCCGTCCACGTCGTCGATACCGATAAGAAGGATATTAATGGATCCGGACTCCTCTGTAAAAGATATCGACTCCTTAATCGTCTGCGGTTGAGGCTCTACGAACGTCTTCACCTTGAAGGCTGCCCCTGCGAAAGCCGCTCCCATCGCCAAGAGAAGAATTGCCACTATGCGCAGTATTTTCATTGTTTGTCGCCCTCCAGTTTTTCCGGTAGAGTCCTTTCTTGTAAATGTACTGCTCCACCGTTTCGGGAAGAAGATACTTAATACTCCTCCCCGTCTCTATTCGCTGGCGGATTTCCGTACTCGAAATAGAAAGGAGCGGAATTTCGAGGGGAAGAATTGCGTTCCGGAGAGTCGGTGGAAGCGTATCCATTGCGTTCGGAGCGTATCCAGGCCGATTGACCGCCACGATACGGCACAACTTGGGAAGTTCGGCATACTCTTTCCAAGTCGCCATGCTCAAAACGGCATCCAGCCCGGTAATGAAAAAAAAATCGACTGTTTCAGGAGCATACCAATGGCGCATCTCCCGAAGCGTATCGACAGTATGGCTTGGTTCTTTTCTGTCGATCTCGATCCGCGACGGAGTAAAATTCGGATTCTGCAACGTCGTCAACAGCGTCATTATATACCGGTCTTCGCAGGAAGCCACACGCCGCTGACGCTTATGGGCAGGGTCTCCCGCCGGTACGAAAATCACTTCATCAAGACCGACAGCCGTCCGGCTCTCTTCCGCAGCTAAAAGGTGACCGAAGTGAATCGGATCGAAAGTTCCTCCCATAATGCCTATTCTTCGAACGTCGTTGTGAACAGCATAGGACACGTCGTCAACTCCTTCGGAGCGGATTCCCCTGCTTCACATCTTCTGCGAATGAGATGCCCCTGCCATATCCGGTTCAAAGTCGAATTCGTGATCGCCAATATATACTTTATCACCTTTTACTGCGCCCATTTCCTCAAGCCGCTCCTCAATACGGAACTTCTTCACAAGGCGGGCAAACTTGGGAAGCGCATCCTCCTGTTCGAAGTCGTATCGAAGAAGCGTTTTTTCGAGGTTTGCATGAACGACCCGGAATCCGCCTCCGTCGCCGAGCCTGATGATAGAGACAGGTTCGAGCTTTCGTCTCCACCGGCGCGGCTCCTGAATATCGACTACAAGCGGCGCAAGTCTTGTCTCGCCTTCATGCCTCGGATTTTCTCTCGCGTTGTCGGCGATAAGTTGTATGAACTCGGGTATACCTTCGCCGCTAAGAGCGCTCACCGAGAAATAAGGAATTGCCTGGTCCTCCATGAATGAACGAATGGGCGCATCGTTGTTCGCGGCGTTTTCTAGATCTATTTTATTCCCTACCACAATATACGGCCTCAGTAAAAGATCCTGTCTGTGGTATCCTGGAAGACCGCTCTCCTCGGAATTGCTGTATGCCTCGAACTCGTTGCGGAGAATACGCCACTGTTCAATCACATCATCGACGGTTCCGGCGCTCAAGTCGAGAACATGAACGAGGAAACGCGTTCGCTCTACGTGACGAAGAAAATAGACGCCGAGCCCCTTGTTCTCGTGGGCTCCCTCTATGAGTCCCGG
>LVBO01000444.1 GCA_001604435.1 Synergistales bacterium Syner_01 | reverse complement strand
ACGTGACGAAGAAAATAGACGCCGAGCCCCTTGTTCTCGTGGGCTCCCTCTATGAGTCCCGGGACATCGGCGATTACAATCTTCTGATCGTCGACCGAGAGAACGCCAAGATTCGGAGAAAGAGTCGTAAACGGGTATCCCGCTATTTTCGGGCGTGCGGAGGAAATCGCACCTAAAAGGCTTGATTTTCCGGCGTTGGGCACGCCGACAAGACCGACGTCCGCGATCAACTTGAGCTCGAGAAGCAGTGTGCGCGCCTCGCCTTCATCGCCCTTCTCCGCGAAACGCGGCGATTTGCGCACCGAGTTCGCGAAGTGCGCGTTTCCTTTTCCCGGCCGCCCGCCCTTCGCAGCAATAAGGCGATCTCCGGGTTCGACAAGATCGGCGAGTATCTCGCCGGTATCGTCGTCATAGACAATTGTACCGCAGGGTACGATGACGACCTTGTCCTTCCCCGCTCCACCCGATTTCATACCACCCTTGCCCGGTTCCCCGTTTCCGGCCTGAAACTTTTTTTCGTACTCGAAATCGGCAAGCGTCAACGCTCCCGGAGCCGCCTCCAGAATGATGTCGCCCCCTCTTCCTCCGTCGGCGCCGTCGGGGCCGCCTTTAGGGATAAACTTTTCTCTTCGGAAACTGAGACACCCGTTTCCCCCGCGTCCTCCGTGAACAGATATTCGTGTAAAATCGACAAATTTCATGTGATCACCGGCCAAAAAGGCCTTTTTCCTTATTTTTTCAATAAATCAAGGGCCTTGATGATCCCCTAAGGGTGAGAGCCGACGTAAAAGCAGACGGTCTGTTCTTAAGGTGATGCAAAGGCCCTTGTTGAATGCGTCGTGTTCAAAAAAAGTCCGGAGAATTATTCCGCCGCTTCCAGAACCACGGAAACTATTTTCCTGCTCCCTTTTGTCTCGTAACGCACAGTTCCGGCGCTTGTGGCAAAAATCGTGTAGTCCCTTCCAAGGCCGACGTTCTTGCCGGGATGAATTTTCGTCCCTCTCTGTCGAACCAAAATATTTCCCGCCTGTACCGTCTGGCCGGCATATATCTTTATCCCGAGCCTCTTTCCTTCGCTGTCTCTTCCATTCGTACTGCTCCCCTGCCCTTTCTTGTGGGCAAAGAGCTGCAGGTTAAAATCCCATTTCATCAACACGCACCTCCAGAATACGGACATGCTCCGGGTAAACCCGGGCTATTTCCTTCAAGGATCCCACTATAGTTTCCACGAGAACCGCCGTCTGTTCCGGAGGGGATCGTCTCCAGTCCAATACCATTCTCGCACTGTCCTCATCGATGCTGAACGAAAAACCGGGAGAAGGAGCAACATTCTCAAAACCGAAAAGAAGCGCCTGTAAAAGTGCGGAAACTCCTGCGCACACAATATCTTCGCCTCGTTCGGCATACCCCGAATGTCCTTCTGCGACAAGAGCGACCGGGCGCTTTTCGTCGAAGGAAACGGAGATCTCGGTCAAAATCAAGCTCCAGCAGTCAGAGAATCGATTCGTATTTCGGAGTAATTCTGTCTGTGCCCCTTCATGCGCCGATAGTTCTTCTTGCTTTTGAACTTGAAGACGAGGATTTTCGGTTCTCTCCCATTCCCCGTCACCGAAGCGGTAACCGTAGCTCCCTTGACGTAGGGAACGCCGACCACGACGGCGTCGTCCTTGCCTACAAGAAGCACCTTGTCAAAGACGACCGAGGCGCCTTCTTCAAGACCAAGGGATTCGACTTTCAAAAGGTCGCCCTCCTGAACACGGTACTGCTTGCCTCCTGTTTCAACGATCGCGTACATTTTCTTCCTCCTCCCGCCGGGAGATCAGGCGCCGCACCGCAGCTTCAACCTGTCCCGTGCGATTTATACATCCAACCGTAGTATTATACGGAGCACTAAGAGTAAAGTCAAACTTTTCCTCGCGGAAAAGCGAGAGCACACTCTCCGGCGAAGGTCTCTTCTTTTCCGCAGCGGGCGCATCCCGAGTTTTCAGCGGAAGCGAGAAGGCGTTCGGCATGCTCTCTCGCTTCTTGCAAAGAGGCGTCTCCGGAGAGCATCCGAGCGACTTCTCCAACGCGGTCGTTTCTCTCCAGCTTCTTTACTTCTACGCAATCCGCCGTTTTCTTGACGAGAAAATGATGGTCCGCGAGCGATGCGATCGTGGCCTCGTGCGTTACCAGGATCACCTGTGTTTTTCTGGAGAGAGCGAGCAGCTTGTACCCGGCAAGAAGCGCAGCCTTTCCTCCAAGTCCGGCTTCCACTTCATCGAAGACAAGCGTCGGGGGGAGCGATTCCTCCGGCATCGCTAGCTGGAGTGCGAGCAGTATTCTGCTGAGCTCTCCTCCGGAAGCGGACTTATTGACAGGCATCTCCTCGGAGCCTCCGGCCGAGAGGGTAAACGAAATTTCGTCGGCGCCGCCGCTGCGAATTTTTCCCAACGGCAGCAATTTTACCGAAAAGACGCTCTCCCCCATGCCAAGCTCCTGAAGGTGTCTATTGACTTCTTTTGCCAGAAAATCCGCAGCCCTTTGCCGGAGAGCGCGTAGCTCGATCGCCAACGAGCTTGCCTCGCGGCGTAATTGTTTCGCCCGCAGAAGCAGTTCCGAAGAAAGACGTCCTTCCTCTCTTAACCAGGCGATGGCTCCCTGCGCCTCCGAAGTCCACGAAAAAAGCTCTTCCGCTGTTCGGGTTCCCGTCGTTCGCTTTATCTTCCGAAGAACTCCAAGTTTTTTCTCGAGGAGCTCGCGATCACGCTCTATTTTTTCCGGGGAGAGATCGGATGCTTTTTCTTCGACGGCGCCGATAAACGAGTGCAAAAAAGACAAGCCCTCGTTGAAAGACGTTTCAATCTCCGTCTTCTCCAGAAAGAGACGGCGAATAAGTTCTTGCGCACACGATTCGAGCCGATCGAGCACCCCGTCGTTGGAAGCTCCGCCGGTCAGTTCGAGGAGATTTTCCCTGACCTTTCGGGCTTGTTGAAAAGTGCGGTTTTTTTCTTCGAGCTCCTTCTCCCAAAGAAGATCGCAACCGGGGAAAATCTGCAGCGGACGAAGAGCCTCGACAATAGCCTCGGCGTCTTGAAAGCGACGCTTCAACTCCTGCTCTTTCGATTTCACAGCTCTCAGCTCGCGGTCGCAACGGAGGGCCTCATCAAATGTATTCTCAAGCGCGCTCCGAATGTCCCCCGCCCGTGCGCCGCAGCAAAAGTCCAGAATATCCATCTGACGTTTCGGATCAAGAAGCTCTATTTGCGCAAATTGACTTTGAATCCTCATCCTGTCGTTCATCACAGAGGCAAA